>NZ_LZMK01000071.1:0-929 GCF_001665865.1 Nocardia sp. 852002-20019_SCH5090214
CGGCGGCAACTGTCCTCAACAAGGATGATCGGCGGTGGATGGTTGGCCACCTCGCGGAGCTGCGCGAACGGTGGGCCCAGCTACCGGAGGGCTTGCCGTGGTCCGTGATTCACGGTGACGCTTGGGTCGGTAACGTCGTGGCGACAGACGACGGGCGGGTGATCTTGCTTGACCTAGAGCGAACCGCGATCGGGCCCCCAGAGTGGGACTTGGTGCATACGGCGATCAAATGGTCGTCGTTCGGTTGGATCAGCGCAAAACAGTATGCCGAGTTCTGCGATGTCTATGGGTGTGACGTTACGAACTGGGCAGGGTTCGAGTTACTGCGGGAGATTCGAGAATTCCGGATGACGACGATGGCTACCCAGTCTGCCGTCAATAATCCAGCGTGGCGAAAACAATCGGCACACAGACTCGCTTGCATTCAAGGACATTTCGGCGCGCGCCCCTGGGAAGGATGGCGCGCGCTCGAATGACATTCATAGGCTGGCAAGTTACTTCCTAAGCGAGTCGATCTTGTTTCATAATTTGCATTGGCCGTCGCCCGAATGCTGCGGCAGTCGTGACGAGTCAGGGCTCTGAAGCTCAGACCGCCTCGATAGTCGGCCGCACTGAAACGTTCGAGGTGGGTCGGGTACTGCTAGAGCTGGGGGCCGTCAGCTTCGGCGGCGGCGCCGGTGCCGAAGCTGGGTTGTTCGGATGTCGACCAATTTTTGGAGTGGTGGGTGTCATGGGCGCGTCGCGTTTCTTCGGCGCCGGCTTGTTCGACTGTGAGGCCGGATCGGCGTGTGAGTTCTGCGTGTAGTTCGGTGAGTTCTTGTTCCAGCCATTCGGTATCGACGGCGGTCGGTGTGCTGGTGGTGCCGGGTGCTGGCCCGTACATGATCGCTTCGTTGTCGGCGAGCTGGATGCGCCGTTCGAGTGTGCCG
>NZ_LZMK01000072.1:0-554 GCF_001665865.1 Nocardia sp. 852002-20019_SCH5090214
CGCCCCGAGCGCGTTCCGTTGTCGTATGCCCAGCAACGATTGTGGTTCATCGACCAACTACAAGGCCCCTCCCCCGTCTACAACATGCCGATCGCATTCCGGATCACCGGGGAACTGGATATCGAAGCACTGGACGCAGCCCTCGACGACGTACTCGCCCGCCACGAATCACTGCGCACCACATTCCCCGCCACCAACGGCGTGCCAATCCAACAAGTACTGCCGGCCCGACCCGGAATGTGGCGACGCGACGGCCCCGCAGTACTACCGCTGCCCGAACAAGACATCGACGACGCCTTGGCCGAACTGGCCGAATACCGATTCGACCTCTCGACCGAAATCCCCATCCGCGCCCACATCTACTCGATAGGACCCCAACAACACATCGTCGCAATCGTATTGCACCACATCGCATTCGACGGATGGTCACCACTCCCGATGTCCCGCGACGTCAGCGACGCATACCGAGCCCGCCGACACGGCCACGCACCGCATCGGGCACCGCTGCCAGTGCAATACATCGACTACACACTCTGGCAACGAACCTGGCTCGG
>NZ_LZMK01000073.1:0-2178 GCF_001665865.1 Nocardia sp. 852002-20019_SCH5090214
TGTCGCTTCCGCCTGAAGACTGACCCTCTGATTCCGGGTGAATGCTGACCCACCCCGTGAACGATCATGAGGTGCTGAACGTGGAGGACTGGGCGGAGATCCGCCGGTTGCATCGCGCGGAGGGGATGGCGATTCGCGCGATCGCTCGGCGGATGAATATTTCGAAGAACACGGTGAAGAAGGCATTGGCTTCGCATGCGCCGCCGCAGTATCAGCGCAAGCCGGGTGGGTCGGCGGTCGATGAGTTCGAGCCGCGGATCCGGGCGTTGCTGAGCGAGTTTCCGGACATGCCGACGACGGTGATCATGGAGCGAGTCGGCTGGCAGCGCGGCAAGACGGTGTTCTTCGAGCGGGTGCAGCAGTTGCGGCCGTTGTTCAAGCCGGTGGATCCGGCCTCGCGCACCGAGTATCAGCCTGGTGAGCTCGCGCAGTGCGATCTGTGGTTCCCGCCGGCCGACATTCCGCTGGGGTTCGGGCATGTCGGTCATCCGCCGGTGTTGGTGATGGTCAGCGGCTATTCGCGGATTATCGCGGCGACGATGATCCCGACCCGACAGAGTCCGGATCTGCTGGCCGGGCATTGGCTGTTGATCTCGCGGTGGGGGCGGGTTCCACGAGCTCTGGTGTGGGACAACGAGTCCGCGGTCGGTCAATGGCGCGGCGGAAAACCGCAGCTGACCGAAACGATGAACGCGTTCCGAGGATCGCTGGGCATCAGGGTGATTCAGTGCCGCCCTCGTGACCCGGAAGCCAAGGGGCTGGTGGAACGGGCGAACGGCTATCTGGAGACGTCGTTCCTGCCGGGCCGGGTGTTCGCGAGCCCGGCCGATTTCAACGCCCAACTCGGTGATTGGCTGGTCAAGGCCAACCAGCGTCATCATCGCCGGTTGGAGTGCCGGCCGGTCGATCGCTGGGAGGCCGACCTTGCAGCGATGCTCGATCTGCCGCCGGTTGATCCGGTGGTCGGGTGGCGGCTCACGACGCGTCTGCCTCGCGATCATTACGTTCGTTTGGACTCCAACGACTACTCGGTGCATCCGGGCGCGATCGGCCGCCGGGTCGAGGTCCGAGCGGATTTGGACCAGGTCGTGGTCACCGTGGCCGGAGCCGAACTTGCTCGCCACCAACGATGTTGGGCCGACCATCAAACCATCACCGATCCCGACCACGCGGCCGCGGCCGCGGATCTGCGCCGGTCCCGGCGCCTGATCGCGGTCCCCGCGATCGACACCGATGTCGAGCATCGCAACCTCTCCGACTACGACCGCATGTTCGACCTCGACGAGGCCGGCAGCAGCGAGGAAATCGCCTGATGGCCACCAAAACCACAGCGAACGGCTCCCGCAACGTCACCTCCGAAATCGCCTATCTCGCACGAGCACTCAAAGCACCGACGCTCGGCAACGCGGTCGAGCGGTTGGCCGAACGCGCCCGCGCCGAGAGCTGGAGCCACGAAGAGTTCCTGGCCGCTTGCCTGCAGCGCGAGGTCTCTGCCCGCGAATCCCACGGCGGCGAAGGACGCATCCGCAGCGCCCGCTTCCCGTCACGGAAATCATTGGAGGAGTTCGACTTCGACCATCAACGCTCCCTCAAGCGCGACACCATCACCCACCTGGGAACCCTGGATTTCATCACCGCCAAGGAGAACGTGGTGTTCCTGGGCCCGCCCGGAACCGGCAAAACGCATCTGTCGATCGGGCTCGGAATCCGCGCCTGCCAAGCCGGGCATCGCGTCGCGTTCGCCACCGCCGCGGAATGGGTCTCCCGCCTGGCCGAGTCCCACCACGCCGGAAAACTGCAGGCAGAACTGATCAAACTCGGCCGGATTCCGCTCATCATCGTCGACGAAGTCGGCTACATCCCCTTCGAAGCAGAGGCCGCGAACCTGTTCTTCCAGCTCGTCTCGTCTCGATACGAACGAGCCTCGCTGATCGTCACCAGCAACAAACCCTTCGGACGCTGGGGCGAAGTGTTCGGCGACGATGTTGTCGCCGCCGCGATGATCGACCGCCTCGTCCACCACGCCGAAGTCATCTCGATGAAGGGAGACAGCTACCGCCTCAAGGACCGAGACCTCGGCCGCGTCCCCGCGGCCAAAACCAACGACTAACCAAACCAACAAGGGGTGGGTCCAAATTCAACCGGAACGACCGGGTCACCATTCAACCGAAGTTGACA
>NZ_LZMK01000074.1:0-6296 GCF_001665865.1 Nocardia sp. 852002-20019_SCH5090214
GTGTGCTGTCGCTGGGTTGCATGCTCACCGTCACCACACGCGCCGCCCGCGACGCGGTGTCGGCGGGGTGATCATCGCCTGTGGCCCGAGCAGTCGCGGTGACCGTCACATGCTGGTCACGCCACCGGTCCCACATGTCGGGCGTGACCGGCGCCAATGCGGTCGCGGCGGGGGCCCCGCTGCGTGCGAATTCGGCATCCAGCAGCGGCGTCGCGGCTTCGAACGCGCGCCGTGAGTCGAGCCCCTCTGCAAGCCGGTAGGTGAACATCGTCGCCAAAGCTGCCGACGTGACCGATTCGGCCGAGCATGGGTCGACTGCGGTGAAGGGTGGCTCGAATCTGCTGCGGGCGCAGGGATCTCTATCCGGCGGTCGGCCGCGTGATGGGTGTTCGGTGCACGCCGCGAGCAGGCATGTTCCGGCCATGACGGTGAGCAAGATTGCGATGGGGCGTGACTTCATTGCTGGTTCCTCGGGTGTTGGATCAGACAGGTGAGGTCGACGCGGCGCCAGTCGACCCGTACGCCGAGCTGATGGCCGGTAGCCGGGTTGGTGGTGGCGTCGACGACCAGGTCGAGCACCAGGCCGCTGGTCAACGCCGCGCCGTGCAGGGCGCCTGGGTCCGCTACGAAGCGGGATGTGACGATGCGCAGGGTCGCCATGTCGGCACCCCAAGGTTCTTTCCCGTGTCCCGCGAGCCAGATCGCTTGCAGCACTGCCGTTTCAGTCGCGGCGTCGTCGCTGTCGATGATCAGGTCTCGGTGGAAGCGATCGTGGGCCACGGTGTGTCCGTTGGGGCCGCAGATGGTGAAGGTCTGCCGCGTCGCGGCGACCCAGGCCAGAAGATGCGGCCCTGACGACGCCCGTGCTACGAGCCGTTGCTCGTGAGTGGAGCGACCGTTACCGACCGCGCCAGTGGTAGCGGTATCGGTAGCGGTGTTGCGACGCTTCGATGACGGAGGAGTGGAACGTCCACGGACGGGTCGAGAAGGACGTTGGCGTTCCGAATGGTCTTTTGTCACAGTGGTTTTCCCTCCTCCTCTGCGGGGTTTCGGGGTAGTGGTGGTGTGCTGTAGCGGCGGACGTCGGGGTGGTCGGTTCCGGCGACTCGGGCCAGGGGTGCGGTGGTGACGGTTTGGCCGGTTTGGGGGGCGTGGACGACCAGGTCGGTGCCCTCGGTGTCGCGGCCCGCGTACACGGCGACATGGTGAGAATCGCTCTCGCCGGGAGCGGTGAAGAAGATCAGATCGCCAGGTTGGCGTTGGTCGAACGGCACAGTCTGCGCGGCGGGGTCGTCTTGTTGGGCTTGGGTGTAGTGCGGCAACCGGATTCGGCCTCCCGATGCCTGGTAGACCGCGTACAGGGTCAGGCCGGAGCAGTCGAACCCGCCACCAGTCGGGCCGCTGATGTCTCCTCCGCCCCAGACGTACGGGGTGCCGATCCACCGCTGCGCGGCGGCCACGACTGCTTGTCCGAAACCACTGGCCGGCAACGGTCCGCCGGACGCCCCCGGCCCGGGCCCGGGCCCGGGCCCGCAGCCTGTGACTGGCTGTTCCGGCATGGTGGCGGGTAGGGACGATGGGTCGATGTCGGCGAACATCGCGTAGAGGCGTCGGGCCAGATCCAGTTGTGCCGCATACGCGTTCGGCGCGGACACCTCGACTGCTTGGGCTAGTTCTGCTGAGGACATCGACGTGGCGCCGGTGATGGTGGCGGCTTGGTCGTAGAACCAGTTGATCTGATGGGCCGCGTTCATCAGGGTGGCGATGCCGACGCGTCCCCAGACGCTGACCCGCATCTGGTGCGGACCTACGGAGTCGTGGTCGGCGCCGACGCCGTCGTTGGGGAAACTCAGCGATTCCGGAACGTTGGAATTCGCCAGGTTGCGCAACGTCGATTCGGTGATCATCGCCGCGAGTTCGGCGATGATCACCGACTCCGTGGCCCGGCGTTGTTTGCCGATCGCGACACCGTTGCGCGCCAACTCCAACTGGCGCTCGTTCAACCCCGCCAGCGACTGCCCGGTCGGGCCCTCGACTCCTCCTGCGAGCAGCTGGGTCGCACACGTGTCCGCGGGCTGGATCCCGACGAGCACCGCCAGGAACACGATCAACGCGATGGGCAGCGCCACGATGCCTGTAAGGATGGTTCTGGCAGACGACATCACTCATCGCCGTCCTCCCCCACCTCAACAGCCTCAGCCGCGAACGAGGGCCGCGGGCCGTCGTGGTGTTCTCCAGTCAGGTGGGAGAAGCGTCGATTGGTGTTGTGGATGTCGCGGGCCCGCTCGGTCGGGGTGAACGTCATTCGGAACGGAACACCAGGAGCGTCGGCTTCACCGGTTTTGAGCAGAAAACACCCTGTGCCGGGCGGAGTTTCGCGCACGCCGGTGTCGTCGAGATGGTCGTCGGTCGGTGGCCGGGGCGCGGCCCAGGAGGTGACCAGCAGCTTCTCGGTGTCGGTGATGGATACCGCGGCGCGGAGGCGTTCGATCTCTTCCGGTCCGACGGGGCCGATGATTTTGGCGCGGGCGCGTTCGAAGAAGCCGAGGGCTTTGGCTTGCGCGGCCGGCGAGTCGAAGGCGGCGAGGTCTTTGATGGTGTGGCTGCACATGATCAGTCCAGTGCCCAACGGCCGGTTCAACCGGGTCAGGGCGTCGACGCGGTCGACCATGAACTCCCCCGCGCCCAGCACCCGCCAAATTTCGTCCATGACGACCTCGAAGGTGCGAGGCGGCGCGAGGCCGGCGTCGGCGAGAGCGTGGGCGGCGGCGACCGCGCCGAACCCTTCGCTCCAGCACACCATCAACACCGCCGCCAGCAGTTTCGTGTCACCTTCGGGGATGCGAGACACATCGATGCACACAGCCGGGCTGTTCAGATCTAGGGGTGTGCTGGTCTGACGGTCGAAAATCTGGCCCCACGGCCCCTCGATCACCGCGCGCAGCGAACGGCGCAGCACTTTGGTCGCGGCACGGAACGCGACATCGTCGTCTTCCTCAGCGAACTGCCGCAACCGGTCCGCGCCGCCGGAGATCGTGGCCAGCAGATTCGACAGCCGCGGCGGCCGCTGGGGAGTGAAACCGCCTGCAGGGCTGTAGAGTTCGCGCAACCCAGCGGCGATGAGTGTTTCTTCGTAGTCGGCGACGCGGGAGCCGCGGACCAGCTCGATCAGTCCTGCGACGATGTTGACCTGCCCGGCTTCCACCCGCGCGGCGACCTGGCGACGCTGATCCGGATCCGCGAGGTGGTCGATGATGGTGCCGAGGGCGCCAACTGCCAGGGGGTTGATGCTGCCGTGCCCGTAACCGAGGTCGACGACCTGTCCATCCAAGGCTTCGACCAGATCGCGGTAGTCGGGTTTGGTGTCGCCCATGCACAGCACTGTTTCCCCGGCCGCGACCGCCCCGGTCGCCAGGCGCCGGATCAATGACGATTTGCCGAAACCGTTGAGCGCCAACACGAACGCGATCGGCGCGGTGATGAACCCGCGCGCGAACCACGACATCGGGTCGAAATGCACCGGCGCGCCGGTGACGTAATGCGAGCCGACAGGGCAACCCACCACTGGGGCGGTCGCGCCGACCGCGAAGGGCCACAATCCGGCCACCTGCACTGTGGTCGCCCGCCATTCCGGTGTCGCAGGCACCACCGTCGCGCGACCTCCGCCGACGCCGCGGTACCCGCGGTCGGTCAAACCCGCTGCGGGCACCGCGAATCCGTCGCGAACCGAATCCTCCACCCGTCGTGCGGCAGTGGCGCGGCGGTGATCGTCACTCGACAGTGCCCAGCGAGCGCGCACCGCGGTCAGACCGCGCCTGGCGGCGGCCGTTTCGGTCTCTGCGCGGGCCTGGGATGTCAATACGCGGATCCCCGCGACGGTCGTCGTTCGCGGAGGGCGGGCCTTCCGGGTCTCGTTATGGATGTTCATGCGCTGAACCGCTTCGAGATCGAGGTGTGTTCGGGCAGGATCAGCCCGATGCCGAGGGAGGCGGCGAAGGCGGCGGCTTGGGAGCCGTAGCAGCGGCGCACCCGCAGCCGCGACGCCGCGGTCATCGTCCGCACGGAGGCTTCGATGCCCGGCAGGTCGGCGTCGAGGACGTCGGTGACGGTGACCAGGACCCCGAATCGGGTGAGACCGGCACCGCGGGCTTGTTCCTGACGGGCGGCGCGGGTGTTGTCGACGCGGATGGATGCGGCGGCCGACGCGATGCCGCGTTCGGTCTGCTCGGCGGCC
Source organism: Nocardia sp. 852002-20019_SCH5090214 (assembly GCF_001665865.1). NCBI lineage: Bacteria > Bacillati > Actinomycetota > Actinomycetes > Mycobacteriales > Nocardiaceae > Nocardia > Nocardia sp. 852002-20019_SCH5090214. The sequence goes on from NZ_LZMK01000074.1 coordinate 4,235, forward strand.
AGCGCGTCGCGGAAGTCGGAGTCGACAATGTCGGTGGCCTCGGCCGCCGAATGTAGGCGGTACATGATCGCGACCCGTTTGCGTGGCACATCCGCGCGCGGGCGCAGCAACTCCTCCAGACCGGTTTCCAACACCGCGCCCCGCGGCGGGGCGTCCATTTCCCACGTGGTGGAACGGGCTCCGTCGTGCACCAGATGGTCCCAGTGGTCCTCGTGCGCGATCGGGCCCACCGAATCCCACGACTGCGTATCGGTGATCGTCGGGCCGGCCGCTTCGATATCGCGCTGGGCGGCCAGGTCGTAGCGAGACCGCACCAGCCCCAGCACCTCCCACGCCTGCAGCGGCGTGGCCGGCAGCCCCGCTCGGGCCAGCTGAGACAGCACCCCTTGCAGCCGTTGCCCGATCTCGCGGGCCTGCTCAGGCAGGTCCTGCCGCGTTTTGCGGGAGGTGCCGATGGCGCGGTAGGTGATGGCGATGCGGCCTTCTGTCCGCACGCCGACTCCGCCGATATCGGCGGCGGCCTCACGCATCACCGCGGCCGCGAACTGCGGCGCCTGCGGCCGGACCAGGCGTGCGACTTCGCGGCGTTGCTTGAGATGTGTTTCGGCGACAGTCTCAAGCACCGAGGTGACCGCGACGACTTCACCGCCGCGTGACTGCGAGGCCAGGAAATGCCCGTACTCGCCGACCCAGGCATCGATTTGGGCTTGGTCGACCAGCTCCTTGCCGCGCGGCAGCACCTGCAGCACCACCGTGCAATGATCGGTGCGACGAATATGGATGATCGCGAACCGCTTCCCGCCCGGTGTCTCCCACTCGGCCAGACGTGAATCAGCCAGCAGCCCAGGCAATCTCGCCACACCTGGGATCCGGGAAAACCGGCCAGACCGATACAGCAGTTCACCCCGCGCTTTCGCCGCCGCGAACTGGACACGCAAGACCGCCGTCTCCCACCCGGACCGGCCATCGACAGTGATGACAAGCGGCGTGAAAACCATTGCGGCGCAAGCAAGCACGATCAGCGTTGTCGGGATGGATCGGGTGATCATGAAGGTGGCCATCACGGTGATCAGCAGGGCCAGCGCGAGCATGCTCACTCCCCACGTCATGCCGAAGAACCCAGCCGAGCGCGGTTTCTCCCATCTGCCGTACATGCGGGGACTGGTCATCGCCGCACCTCCAACGGGCCGGGCGCATCGATATCCCAGCTGTCACCGGCTTGGGACTCGACCGCCGAACTCGCCGACTGCACCCCCTGACCAGCCAACTGCGCACCCATGACAGCCGCTCCAGCGCCCCCGGCCGCACCCGAACTGCCACCTGCTGATCCCGCTGAGCCCGCCGACCGGCCCCCGGTTCCCGCCGACCCGGACCCTGCAGATGAGGCCCCGCGACCGGGCGAAGCTCCGCCGCCACCGGTCCCGCCCGAGAGGGGACGCCCACCGCCTGCTCCGCCCGATGGGCCGCTCGACGGCGGAGTGGGACCGCCGCCTCCGGCTCCGCTGGTGGTGGCGTTTTCGCCTTCGGCCATCTTGCGGGCCGCGGAACGATCACCTCCGGCTGCACCCATGGCGATGCCGAGGGCGCCACCGGCGAGGGCGGCGCCTGCTCCTCCCCCGCCGCCGAGGGTGGCCACCGCGGGGGCGACCAGCCGCATCAAGGCCGGCAGCACGATCGTCACCGACAGCAGCAGGATCATGCCGAGCAGCACCAGTTGCGGGTCTTGCTGCTGACCGGCGGTTTTCGTTCCCGCTGCGGTGAAAGCGATCGCGTAGATGAGGGCGCCGACCGGTTTCCACAGCACAAACGCCAGCGACCACGACAGCATCCGCTTGTACGCCTGCGATCCGGGCCCGGTGCCCGCGGCGGCCGCAGCCAGCGGTATGGCCGCGACGACGAGGATGAGGACGGCTTGGCGTATGACGAGCATGGCGAGTTGGACGAGCATGCTGATCAGGCCGAGGATGCCCAGTACGAGCAGGACACCGGAGCCGAGGTTGCTGTGATCGCGCAGGTTGTTGTCGACCAGCCGCTCGACCGCGCCGTGCAGGTCACCGCCGGT
>NZ_LZMK01000075.1:0-980 GCF_001665865.1 Nocardia sp. 852002-20019_SCH5090214
TACGCGATGTAGAGCCGGTCGCGGGACTGCGGCACCGGCAGGCAGGTGCGCGGCAGCACGTGCGCGGAATTCAGGGCGATGACCCGGGTCTCGTAACCGAGGTCCTGGATCTCGCGCAGCCACCGATGCCGGTCGTCCCACTTCCAGCACTGCACGACGTTTTCCATCACCCCGGCCAGCACCGGCTTGCCGCGCGCGGCCATCGCACGCAGATACCGGGGAATCTGCTCGACCAGCGCCCGGCTGCGCCCGGACGCCGGATCCTCGACGATGCCGAGTTCCTCGTCGAACCGGTACTGGTTGCTCTGGTCGAAGTAGCGTTTCTGTCCCTTCGCGTCCGTCCATTCCGGGCACGCCGGGCTCGCCCAGAACAACTCCGTCGCGGGCAGCCGCGTCAGATCGATCTCCCTGACGTCGCCGGGCGGAAGATGTTCCACCGTGGGGAAATTCAGCTCGTGCACCGCCACACAGACCGGGTTGTGGTTGGCCGCGATCCGGCCCGTGAGACCGGGCACCGCCCGCCAGCCGAGGTAATCGCCCCCGTATCCGGCGAAGAAGACCGTCGATGTGAGGCTCATCGCGCGTCCCCGGGGATGTGTGCGGTCCAGCCGTCGATGACCTCGACCATCCGGTCCTGCCACTGCGCGGTCGTAACCTCGACCGCGCGGGCGCGGCGCAGGGCACGAGCTTCCCGCCACGACAGCGCGTTCCGGCCGTGTCCGAGACCGGCGCCGGCCGAGACCAGTTTCACCGGCAGGTAGGCACCGGCCTCGACCAGCACGCCCACGTACAGCCATCGCCGCTGCGGATGGGCGTGGGTGGCCTCGACCGCGGCGACATCGGTGGGGTCGATGCCGTAGCAGATCAGGTGGCGCCGCAAAGCTTTCAGCGGCGACCGATCTTCCTGCCGGGCCACGACCGCGCACCAGGCCAGCCATCCAGTGATCGCAGGGTGCGGGACTCCGCTCCACAGCGCCAAG
>NZ_LZMK01000076.1:0-507 GCF_001665865.1 Nocardia sp. 852002-20019_SCH5090214
ATGAGGCCTTGGGCACGGTTGTATTCGGCGTAGGCGCGGGCGCATTCGAATCGGTAGCCGGCCTCGTCGACCACATACCGGTTGTGGGGGCGGCCGAGCTGGGCCATCTTCGCGCCGTAGAGGCGGGCCACCCGCGGCGAGACACCATCGGCCATCTGCTCGGCTGCCAGCTGCGCGACGATCGCGTCCGCGTTCGGATGCATCCCGCGCCCGAACAAGGCCCGCATCTGGGATTCGGTGACGATGTCTCCCTCGACGATATCCAGGGCTCCCAACCCCGACCCCACCCAGCGACCCGGGGACTCGCCGCGCTCGCTGTAATAATCGGCGAGCTGTTGCGCGCCACGCTCATTGGCGTCATTCGTGGCGATATTCCGCAGGTAATACTCATAGCCGTCGCCGGACGCAATCTTCGCCAGCGACATCATGAATCCAGGCTACGCCGCTCCCGATATTGTCGTTATCGGTTCGTTACCTGGGAGCATGAGGTGTGAAATTTTTGTGTGA
>NZ_LZMK01000077.1:0-1299 GCF_001665865.1 Nocardia sp. 852002-20019_SCH5090214
CCGACCAAACTGAGCGGAACAGCCGTGGCCGGCATGCTCGCCCGGGAACTCGAGACCCACTGCCCGGAGGGCTTCATCCCCGCTCGACTCACAGTCGACCTGTATCAACCGGTCGACAACGCCGCGTTCGATCTGCGCAGCACGGTGGTCCGTCGAGGATCTCGAATCACTGTTGCCGACGCGGCACTGTCGCAAGACGGTCAGCAACGTGTGAGGGCGACAGCCGTTTTCCTCACCACCGGGACCGAACCGCCTGGCCAGCTCTGGAGCCGAGACGAACCGCTGCCGGTTCCGCCGCAGGAGAGTGCTGTGCCCGGCGGGACGCCGCCGCTGTTCAAGAGCGGCGATCGCGACTGGTCCGAGGATTTCGCGGCGAATCAAAACGCCGACCGCAAAATCTCCTGGCAGAACCTGCCACCACTGGTCGCCGGGGAACCGATCACTGGGTTCCAGCGCGCCGCGATCCTGGGTGACTCCACGAACCACGTGTGTCACTGGGGCACCGAAGGCGCCGGCTACATCAACGCCGATGTGACCGTGGCTCTTTCGCGTCTGCCGATCGGCTGCGACCTCGGACTACGCGCCGACAACACCATCGCCTCGGCGGGCGTGTCCATCGGCAGCGCCACCCTCTACGACCGCATCGGCCCGGTCGGCACCTCCGTGGTCAGCACACTGTCGAACGCACGACGCCAAATCGACTTCGCCGCCACCACCAGCGCCGCATTCGGCGGCGAGTAACCGGCGGGTGCTTCACGGGTGAGGAAGCATCTCCGGCTGAGCGAGCCTGGCGAGCGTTTGAGCAATGTCGGTGCCGGGCTGGCTGAAGGTGGCGTCGAAGTAGGCAAGCAGGTATGCCCGTTGCAGGTCGATCGAACGGGCCGTGTCGATTGTGCCGACTGCTTCGGCCTTCTTGGCGGGCTCGAGCAGGCCGGCCGTGGTCAGTTGCGGCAGGATGATCTGCTGGTCGCACAGCGACATGTGCTGGGTTCCTGCGATGCGCAGGGGGATCTTCACCCCAGTGTTGGTTGCCCAGCGCGGTTCCCAGCCCGGATTGCCGAACCAGGGCGAGGTGTCGCTGGCCAGCATCAGCAGCGGCCGGTCGAGACCGTCCGCGGCGACAGAGCCCAGGATCGGGCCGTCCAGATCGACGCCGGCACGGACACGGTGGTCGTCGTGCATCGTTTGCACGGTTGTCGACCCGCCTAGCGAGTGACCGAACATTCCGACTTTCGACAGGTCGAGGTCCTCGGCGAGGTGCGGTGGGAGTCCAGCGCGTCCCGGCTGTTCGGTGGCAGC
>NZ_LZMK01000078.1:0-69656 GCF_001665865.1 Nocardia sp. 852002-20019_SCH5090214
CTACAGTCGCGTCGGATTCCTCCACCACTACCAACCGATGTCCAGCGACGAACAAACCCACGTGTTGGGCCACCGCTCGATCCTGAAGGAGAACCCCGGTGACCGACCCCGCTACGCCCGAGCCCTCGACCGGCGAGGCGCGTGCCGAGCAGGGTACGCCCGCCGAGGCGGATCTCGAGATCGTGGCCCGCCAGCTCGGCCGTGAGCCACGCGGGGTCCTCGCGATCGCTTATCGCACGCCCGACGGCCAACCGGCGGTCGTGAAGACCGCGCCGCGCCTGCTCGTCGGCACCGGTACCGCGGGCTGCTCGATGCCGGGCACCTGCACGATGTAGGCGGTGTCGCCGGGCATCACCAGGCGCAGCCGATCGCGGGCCTCGGAGCGGATGTAGGCGGGATCTTCCTGTTGTGCGCGGCGGTCGCGCAGCCGCGTCAGATCGTTTTCCAGATCGCGGCGCTGTTCGGCCAATTGCACCGATTCGGAACGCTGACTGAAATACGTGCGCATCGGTACGGCGAGGGTCAGCGCGAGCGCGCACAGCACCGCGGCCAGAATGACGGCCCGCCCGGTCGACAGCCCGAAAATCCGGCGATCGTGGCGATCCTCGGACTTCTTCGACTTCGCGCGCGTGGTGCGCGGTTCGGATTTCGTGCCGGCCGGGCGTCGTTGCGCGGCCCGTTTGCCGGCGGACGTGCGCGCGGAGCCGTTCGCGGTCCGCTCGGGCCGGGGCGACCGCGTCGAGCGGCGGTCACCGCGTCCTGCCGGACTGGTACCGCGCGCCCGTCGCTCCGTCATCCCCACACCTCGAAATCGCCTGCCTCCATAGCGGCGCTGCGATTCGACCGCACAGCGCAACGGTTCCGCGCGGTGACCGGCCGCTGTATCGACCGGCCCCGCACGCCACAACCGTTGACGAGGCTACTACCCCTCGAAGACGAACCGGGGGAATGCGACGTCACCGGCGTAGCGAGCCGAATCACCGAGCGCGTCCTCGATGCGCAGCAGCTGGTTGTACTTGGCGACGCGTTCGCTGCGGGCCGGGGCGCCGGTCTTGATCTGACCGCTGCCGACCGCGACCGCCAGATCGGCGATGGTGGTGTCCTCGGTCTCGCCCGAGCGGTGGCTCATCATGGACTTGTAGCCGTTGCGGTGGGCCAGCTCGACCGCGTCCAGCGTCTCGGTGAGGGTGCCGATCTGGTTGACCTTCACCAGCAGCGCGTTGGCGGCGCCCTTGGCGATGCCGTCCTCGAGCCGCTCCGGGTTGGTGACGAACAGGTCGTCGCCGACGAGCTGAATCTTGTCGCCGATCAGGTCGGTCAGCGCGACCCAGCCGTCCCAGTCGTCCTCCGACAGCGGGTCCTCGATCGAGACGAGCGGGTACGCGCCCAGCAGGTCATTGTAGAACTCGGCCATCTGCTCGGCGGTGCGCTCTGTGCCCTCGAACTTGTAGCCCGTTCCGGCGGTGTAGAACTCGGTCGCGGCCACGTCGAGAGCCAGCGCGACATCGCTGCCGAGGTTGTAGCCGGCCTTGCCGATCGCCGAGGCGATCAGGTCCAGCGCCTCGCGGGTGCCGCCGGCCAGATCCGGGGCGAAACCGCCCTCGTCGCCGAGGCCGGTGGACAGGCCCTTGGACTTCAGCTCGGCCTTGAGGGCGTGGTAGACCTCGGCACCCCAGCGCAGCGCCTCGCGGAAGGTGGGCGCACCGATCGGGGCGATCATGAATTCCTGCACGTCGACACTGGTGTCGGCGTGGGCGCCACCGTTGAGGATGTTCATCATGGGCACCGGCAGCACATGCGCGTTCGGCCCGCCCAGGTAGCGGAACAGTTCCAGGCCCGAGGACTCGGCGGCCGCGCGGGCCACCGCCAGCGATACACCCAGCAGGGCGTTGGCGCCCAGGCGGGACTTGTCCGGGGTGCCGTCCAGATCCAGCAGCACCTGGTCGACGGTGCGCTGCTCGACCGCGTCCAGGCCGATCACGGCCGGTGCGATCTCGTCCAGCACACCCTCGACGGCCTTGCGAACGCCCTTGCCGCCGTAGCGGTCGCCGCCGTCGCGCAGCTCCACGGCCTCGTGCTCGCCGGTGGAAGCGCCGGACGGCACCGCCGCGCGGGTCAGCGTGCCGTCGTCGAGAGCGATCTCGACCTCGACGGTGGGGTTACCGCGTGAATCCAGGATCTCGCGAGCTCCGACCTGTTCGATGATGGCCACGAAACGACACTCCTTCGGCTGCTGGCAATCAATTCGGGGGCCCTGCCCACCGCCGTCCACGAGCAGGTCGCACGGCGGGCCCGTGCGCCTGCGAGCCTAATGGGTACGGTCCGGACCGCACGACACAGGTGGGCACGCGGTCCCGGTCGCCCGGCGCGCGGTCGTCAGGCGCGGCGGCCGACGCTGTATGCCGCCGCCTTCGTCCGCACGGTCGCCATATAGGTAGTGGACTGGTTGTAGGTCAGCACCGCCTTCTGCCAGCCCTCCGCGGTGCGCAGATCGCCGCCGCTGGCGCACAGGTAGCGCGCGGCGGTCAGCGAGGCGTCGTCGATGCTGTCCGGATCCGCGCGACCGTCCCCGTTGGCGTCCACACCCCAGTGCTGCCAGGTTTCGGGCAGGAATTGGAACGGCCCCTCGGCGCGCACGTAGACCGGGGCGCCGGCGCGTGCGGTGGCCTCGTCGTCGAGAATCCTTGCGACACCGGGTGATCCGTCCAAGGGGATGCCGCGGATCGGCGGGCGGACCTCGCCGTCGGCATCCAGCGCGGAACCGCCGTGGCGGCCGTGCTTGCTCTCCACCCTCGCGATACCCGCGATCGTGGTCCAGCCGATGCCGCAGTCGGGACGCGACCGGGCCATGACCTCGGCCGCGTATCCGTAGGCCTCGAGCGCGACCGTGGGGATGCCGAGCGCGTCCGACTGCGCTTGCGCCCAGTCACGCAACTGTTCGGCACTGCGACCGGGCGCATCGAGGTCGATCGGCGGAACCGGTGCCCCCGCACCGGGCGGAATGCCGTCCGGAATCGGGGGCAGGTTGTCGGTTCCCGCACATCCGGACAGCAGCGCGACCGCCGCGACGGCGGCGAACGCGAGGGGCCGGAATCCGGGGATGGTCGAACGCACGTTTCCATCATCCAGATTCGCGCGCGGATGGCACGCACCGTGACGGCGCACTCCACCCGACTCCGGCATACGAGCAGCTACCTTTCCCGCATCCGTTCCATACCGAAACGCTATGTCCAGCGGCGTACTTTAGGTAAGCCTTGCTTAAGATCAACGGAGCGACTAACTTCGCAGTCCGAGTCTTCACCACCTGCTTCATCCCCATTGCGAGGAAGGGAACTCCTGGTGAAAAACGTTCTCCGCGAACGTAAGACACCCCAGCACGAAGAAATCGAACCGATTGACCGCCGTACGCTCGCCCCCGAAGCCGCGGCGGCCGTGTTCTGTTCGGCCGAAGAGATCGCGATCACACTCGACCGCACCCCCGGTGGTTCCGCGCCGATCCGCCGCACCCTCGCCGATCCGGCGCTGATCCGGCTCGTGAACGCCTACGCCGCCGAACTTCCGGCCGCGGTGCGCACCGCCCTGCGACCGCCCGACACCCCCGCCGGTGCGACGATCATCGGCCGCCTGCCGGTGCGCGACGACGAGCTCGGCCCCACGCCGCCCGACTGGAACCATGCCGCCGAACCGGCGTGCCCGGAGTCGTTTCGCCTGGATATCGCCCTGTTGCTGCTCGCCCGCTGCGCCGGCGAACCCTTCGGCTGGCAGGGCCAGCAGGGTGGGCGGCTGGTCAACAACATCCTGCCCACACCCGGCCACGAACACGAACAGTCCGGCGCCAGCAGCACCACGCTGCTGAGCCCGCACACCGAGGACGCCTTCCATCCCGAGCGCGCACATCTGCTGTTGCTCGGCTGTCTGCGCAATCCCGACCGGGTGGGTACCACCATCTCCTCGGTCCGCCAGGTGAACCTGGATGCGGACGGGCGCCGGCTGCTCGCCGAACCGACACTGCCGATCCTGCCCGACGTCTCCTACGGCGAGGATTTCGGCGAGCACCACCCCGCCCCGGTGGCCACCGTCGGCGCCGGTGACGGCGGGCCGACCCTGCGCTACGACCCCGCCTACACTCCACTCGACGACGCGGGGGCCGAATACCGTTGCGCCTACTCCCATCTCGGCGCCGAATTGGAACGAGTCTGTCACCGTGCGGTGTTGGAGCCGGGGGAGTTGCTGCTGATGGACAATGATGTCGTCGTGCACGGCCGGGTTCCCTTCACGCCCCGATACGACGGGACCGACCGCTGGCTCAAGCGGGTCAACATCCGGCTGGCACGCCGCCGCGCACCGGCCGAGTCCGGTGAAAGCGGATACGGACAGCGGACGGTGCGGCCGTTCACGCCGAATCGCTATGCGGCACCGAATATCTCGCCCCGATGAACCGACCAGTGAACCGAGGACCGCAGTGAGCAGCCGCCCCACCCCGTTGCGCGTACTCAGCCGCAGCGATCTCGCCGATGTCCCGATCGCGCCCAACGAGGTGGTGCGCGCTGTCGAGGACGCCTATCTGGCCCTGGCACAGGGCGATTCGGACAACCCCCGCAAGCTCAGCGTGGCGCATCCGGACGGCTGGTCGGTGGCGTACGCGATGCTCGGGCGCGACGGCCGCCGCCGGGTGGTCGCGATGAAGACCTCGTACAAATTCGATCCGAGCCACGACCGCAGCACCAAGCGCTACTACACCACCATCACCCTCTACGACGACGCGACCGGCACCCCGATCGCGATGATGGACTGCGCGCGGGTCGGCGCGCTGCGCACACCGGCGGTGTCGGCGCTGCTGGTTCGCGAGACGGTGCGGCCGGGTGCGCGCAGCGTGCTGCTGATCGGCACCGGCACCCAGGGCCGAAACGCCCTGCCGCACTTGCTCGCCGCGAATCCGCAGTTGAACCGGCTGATGGTGTTCGGCACCCACCCCGAGGGGCTGGAAGCGGTGGGCACCCACCTGCGCGCGCACGCGCCGCACCTGGATCTCGACGTGGTCGACGATCCGCGCGCCGCGGCGGCGACGGCCGATGTGGTGCTCGCGACCGCCGGGCCCGGCACGCAGGTCGCCCTCGAATCCGATGATCTGGCACCGGGTTCGGTGGCCGTGCTGGTCGGTTACGGACTGGCGCCGTCGACTTTGACCGATGCCGATCGGGTGGTCGCGACCAGTGCCGAACAGATGGCGCTGACCGGCACCGATATGACCGGGCCGGACGGTCGGCTGCGGTCGGTGGACGCGGAACTGCCCGCGATTCTCGGACGTCGGGCGACGGCGCGCACGAGGCCCGACGAACGTCTGTTCGTCTACAACAGCGGCCTGGTCCTCACCGATATCGCCGTCGCGCACGCGCTGGCCGAACGCGCCATCGCCGAGGGCCGGGGCACGGAGGTGCCGCTGTGGGACTGACCGGGGCGCACACCCCTGGCGCTACGCGTTCGTCCCGGCCGGCCGCGAACCGGACGACGATCCAGCCGCCCGCTACACCACGCGCGGGCCGCCCGGCGACAGCGCGGCGAGCGCGCCCATGCGGTATGCCCACTGCGCAAACAACTTTCGGTGACTCGAAGCGGTCGTCGGCCTCGGAGACGACGCGGTGACCGCGAGCCGGAGTACGCAGGCGCCCGACGATACGTTGACCTCTCCTTCGATCACAGCGCCGCCCCTCCCCGCTCACCGGGACGAGTGGGAGCGCCTACTGCTGGCCGACGCCCATCTGCTCGACGACATCGCCTACGCGGTCGGCGGCCCGTTCCACGTGCTGTACCCGGAGCGGGTGGGAGTCAACATCGACGGCTTCCGCGAGCAGTTCCGGCGCCACGGGGTGGACGGCGCGATCTACTACGGCAAGAAGGCCAACAAGTCCGCGGCCGTGGTGCGGGTGTGCGCCGAACACGGCGCCGGCGTCGATGTCGCCAGCGTCGGCGAGCTGAGTTCGGCTCTGGCCAACGGCATCCGGGGTCACGATCTGGTGGTGACCGGACCGGCCAAATCCGATGATCTGCTGTGGCTGGCCACCCGGCACGGCGCCCTGATCGCCGTCGACGACCCCGGCGAACTCGCCCGGCTCACCGGCCTCGGCGCCACCGCCCGCGTGCTGCTGCGGGTACTCCCGCCGGATTCGACCAGCCGATTCGGCATGACCGACATCGAGCTCGACACGGTGCTGCACCGCGCCGATCCGGCCCCGATCCGATTGGAGGGGTTCAGCTTTCACCTCTCCGGCTACGACCCGATCGCCCGTTCGGAATTGGCGGCCGCACTGGTAGACCGCTGCCGGCACGCCCGCGCCCTCGGACATCCGGTCACCACCATCTCCATCGGCGGCGGATTCGGCGTCGAGTACCTGTCGGACACGGCCTGGCGCGCCTTCACCGAGGCACACGGTCCGCACTGGTTCCACGCGGACAAGACGTTCGATTCCTATTACCCCTACCACCAGCGTCCGGCCGGATCGGCCGCGCTGGCCGCCATCCTCGACCACGGCGATCTGGCGAAAGTTCTGCGCGCTCATGCTATTCGGCTCGCCGTCGAGCCGGGGCGCGCACTGCTGGACCGCGCGGGCAGCACCGTGTTCCGCGTTCAGGGCGTGAAAACGCGGACGGCACAGTCGATTCCCTACCAGCTGCTCACCGTCGACGGCACCAGCCTGAGCCTGTCCGAGCAATGGTTCGACAGCGAATATCTGCCCGACCCGGTGCTGTGGCCGATGCGGCCGGGTGCGGTGACTCCGGCCTGCGTCGGCGCCGCGACCTGCCTGGAATCGGACATGCTGAGCTGGCGGCGCATTCCGCTGCCACGTCCGGCCGTGGTCGGCGATCTGCTCGTCTACCCGAATACCGCCGGGTATCAGATGGATTCGAACGAATCGTCGTTCCACGATCTCCCCATCCCGCCGAAGGTGCTGCTGTCGAGCAGCCCGGACACGGATCCCGCGCAGCCGCCGCGGCTGCGCTGGGCGCTCGAACGATAGCCCCGTTTCCCCACCACAACCCCGAGGAGACTCGCATGCCGATCGTCACGCGCGTGACGGACCTGATCGGAAACACTCCCCTGTTCGAGCTGGCCGTCACCGACGGCGGCACTCGGCTGCTACTGAAACTCGAACAGTGCAATCCGACCGGCGCGGCGAAGATCCGGATGGCCCGCGAAATGGTGCTCGATGCCGAACGCCGGGGTTTGCTGAGAGATGGCGGACATATTATCGAGTCCACATCCGGAAATACCGGACTGGGACTGGCGGTGGTCGCGGCCGAACGCGGCTATCGATTCACCGCAGTCGTGGACCACCACGCCTGTAAGGACAAACTGCGCGCGATGCGAGCCATGGGTGCCGACCTCGTCTACGTCGCCGCCGAGGGCGACGACAGCCTGGCCACCTCCGCCCGGGAGGATCTGGCCGAGGCGATGGCGGCCGCGCGGCCGGACGCCTACTTCACCGAACAGCACAATAACGAGGCCAATCCGGTCGGCTACTACGCCGTCGCCGAAGAGTTGCTGGCCGACCTCGGACATGTCGACATCCTGCTGTCGGCGGTCGGCACCGGCGGATCGTTGTTCGGCACCGCGCGACGGCTGCGCGACCTGGGCCATCCCGCGCGGGTGATCGGGGTGGAACCGGTCGGATCGATCGCCTTCGGCGGGCCGGGCGGACCGTACTGGCAGTCCGGCACCGGCACCCCGCCCGGCGCGACCGTCGGTACGGCCGTGGACTATTCGCTGCTGGACGAGGGAGTCACCGTCTCGGACGTGGACGCCTTCGCCACCGCCCGCGCGGTCGCGCAGCGTTCCGGTCTGCTCATCGGCGGATCGGCGGGCGGCTCGGTGTACGTGGCACTGCAGCGGCTCGAGGAATTCGAACCGGGCTCGACGATCGTCACCATCGTCTGCGACGGCGGCGAGAAGTATCTCGACACGGTCTTCGACGACGAATGGATGAGCGATCGCGATCTGCTCGATCGCACCGCCGAGCACACGGTCACCGACCTGCTGGACCGCTACGCCCCCGGAGCCCCGGCCGCGTCCGAGGCACGAAATCTCGTGGGGGCTCGATGAATCCGGGCGATGCCCGGGAGGTCCGGGCATGACCGCCGCCACACCCCGCGGCGACGGACGTCGGCTGACGGCACTCGCGACGCCCATCGCGCTGACCCAACTGGCCCAGGTCGCGATCTCGACCACCAATATCGCGTTGATGGGCAGCCTCGGCGTCGACCAGGTGGCGGCCGGCGGGCTGGCACTGGTGTTGTTCAACCAGATCCGCACCATGTGCGTCGGGTTGATCACCGCCAGTGGCAATCAGGTGGCAACCGTGGTGAGCCGGGCCGAGAAGCAGCACCGCAGCCCCGAGCCCGAGATCCGCGATGTGGTCCGATCGAGCTTCCTCATCGCGACCGCGGCGGGGTTGCTCGGCGGTCTCATCCTGGTCGGCCTGGGCTGGTCGCTGCAGTGGCTGGGCCAAGACGCGGCGGTGCTGGCCGCGGCCCGGCCGATGATGGTGGCGCTCGCCCCCGGCCTGCTGCCGTGCCTGTGGTTCCAGGTATTGCGCCAGTACACCGTCGGCATGCAAAAGCCGCAGGCACTGCTGGTGGTGACGCTCGGCTCGGTGGCCTTGAACGCGGTGGTCGCGCTGGCGCTGATCCACGGCTGGGCCGGACTGCCCGCCCTGGGACTGACCGGCGTCGGCGTGGCGTCCTCGGTCGTCTTCCTCGTCACCTTCGCGGTGTTCTGGGTGATGGTGCGCCGCGACGCCGCGCTGGCGCCGACGCTGCCGATGCGGATGTGGCCGGTACGCCGGCGAACGGTCACGGCGGAACTGCGGCTCGGCGCGCCGATCGCCCTCACCTACGGCTCCGAGGCCGGCATGTTCTCGGTACTGGCCTTGGCGATGGGCACGCTCGGCCCGGCGGCGCTGGCCGCGCACAACGTGGTGTATCAGCTCGTCTACATCGTGTTCCAGGTCGCGGTGGGGCTCTCGCACGGGGTCTCGATCCTGGTCAGCCGGGCCGTGGCCCGCGACGAGTTCCGCCGCGCCCAGAATCTGGCCTGGCTGGTGTTGCGGCAGGCGGCCGTGGTGGCCGCCGTGGTCGGCGTCCTGTACGTCGCGGCGCCCGATCTGGTGCTGCGTCCGTTCCTCACCGGCCGCGACGGGGCCACCATCGAGCTCGCGCACAGCCTGCTGCTGATCGCCGTCGTCCTGCAGTTCTTCGACGCCGCGCAGAACATCGGCAACGGCCTGCTGCGCGGGATCAAGGACACCCGGGCCGGATTCCGGTTGTCGCTGGTGGGTTATTGGATCGTCGGACTGCCGACGGCGTTGCTGCTCGCCTTCCCGCTGGGTCTGGGCGCGAGCGGCGTGTGGTGGGGGCTGACCGCGGGCCTGGCCGCGACGGCCGTGCTGATGCTGCGGCGATATTTCTCGCTGCTGCATCACCGCGAGATCGCCGAACCCCGCCAATTGGCCGACAGCCTCAACTGATCCGTACGCACCCCTACCACCAGTGCGGTTCAGCTCGGCGGCTCGCACCCCAGCAAGTAAGCGGCACAACGGTTTACACTGGGGTGCCAGTCGCGGCCGATGCCGCCGCGTGAGCCGACCGTGAGGTGACGAGATGGTAGCCAGTGCCGGAGAACGTCAGCAGCCCGCGACCGAGCATCCCGAACTGGACATCCTGCCCACCTGGCCGCTGGACACCATCGCCGTCCTGGTGACCACCGATCCGTCGCCGCACGCGATTCCCGTGAGCTGGCCGGTGCGCGCCGACGATCGGCGAATCCTGTTGAGCCTCAAGTTCGATCGCGGGTCGCTGGCCCGGCTGCGCAAACGTCCCGACGTCGCGCTGCTGATCCTCGGCGGCGGCAATGTGGCCCTGTGCGCCCGCGGTCGCGCGCGGGTGATCGCCGATCCGATGCCCGGCGCCGAGGACTATGTGGCCGTCGCCATCGATGTCGAGGTGATCGACGACCACCGCCAGGGCGCGTTCGAGGTCGAGGCGGGCATCCAGCGCACGGTTCTCGACGAACCGGAACTCGAATACCTCCGCTCGCGTGTCGCCACCCTGCAGCAGATGGTCGACGCGAAGAATTGACAGCATGATCGCCGCCTTCTCGGTCACCCCGCTCGGCACCGGCGCCGATGTGGGCCGTGCCGTCGCCGAAGCCGTCCGCATCGTCCGCGCCAGCGGGCTGCCGAACGAGACCAACGCCATGTTCACCACGCTCGAGGGGGAATGGGACGAGGTGATGGCGGTCATCAAGCAGGCCTCCGACGCCGTCCTCGCGGTCGCGCCGCGCTGCAGCCTCGTGATCAAGGCCGATATTCGTCCGGGAGTCACCGGCGCCCTCACGTCGAAGGTCGAGACCGTCGAACGCTATCTCGCGGAAGGCTCCTGACCACCCGACACGGGCGAGCCGACCGGGCGCGACCTCACGGCCGGCGCTGCCGGTCCCCCAGCGAGTCGGCGAAGGTTTCCCAATGGGCGCGCCACTCGTCGGGACCCAGCGGTCCGCGTACGCCGCGGGTCCGCTCGGCCGCGTCCTCGGCGGCCCGGATTCGCGCCGCGAAGTCCAGCGTGGCCTTGCGGAGCCGCTCCTCGGCACTTTCGGGTCCGCCCAGGTGAATCACCCGCAGCTCCTCCGGGACCAGATCCTCGGGCAATCCCGCCTTCGCGCTACGGGAGCGAACTTTCTCCGCCAGCGCCAGCGCGGGTTGCGCCATCGCGATCCCGTCCAGGCAGGAGCGGCGCGCCTTCTCGGTGAGTTTGCGTTCCTCCCAGGCCCTTTCCTGGGCGGCGACCTTCGCGGCCACATCCGCACCGGCGTCCACGACCGGATCCGACAGATGCGGACTGCGGTGCACCAGTTTCGCGACCAACGCCGCGGCCACATCGTCGACCGTGAATTCGCCTGCGGCCTGCGCGATCCGGGAATGGAACAGCACCTGCAGCAGCAGATCGCCGAGTTCCTCCTTGATCGTCTCCGCATCGCCGTGCTGGATGGCGTCGAGGAGTTCGTAGGTCTCCTCCAGCAGATACGGCCGCAGCGAGTCGTGGGTCTGGGTGACCTCCCAGCCACCGAAATCCCACAGCCGGTCCATGACCTCGACGGCCTCGGTCAGGCCGTGCGCGACCCGTGCGGAATCAGCCGCGGCGTCGTCGGTTCCGCCCGACGGGCGCTCGCCCCGGTCCTCGCTCACCCGACCGCGACCTCCGCGCCCATCGCGAGGTCGACCATGCCCTTCGGCTTGCCGTCGAGCGCCAGCAGCAGATCGGCGACGAACTGCAACAACTGCACATCGCGCACCCGCGCCGCGCCGACGCTGTCCTCCACCCGCGGCAGCGGCAGCTGCACGATGCCCGTGGTGGGCCGGTAGTTCGCACTCGGATACAGCCGCTTGAGCCGCATCTGCTTCGAATCGGGCAGCTGCAGCGGCGACACCTTCAGCGTGGTGCCCGTGACACCGACCTCCTGGATGCCGTACTCGCGGCACAGCAGTCGCAACTTGGCGACCGACACCAACCGGCCGACCTCCACCGGCAGCGGGCCGTACCGGTCGACGAGCTCCTCCACCACGGCCGCGAGCGCCGAATCATCCTGTGCCGCAGCCAGTTTGCGGTAGGCCTCCAGCCGCAGCCGGTCGCTGGCGATGTAGTCGGGCGGAATGTGCGCATCCACCGGCAGGTCGATCCGCACCTCCTTGACCTCTTCCTCGGTCGTGATCGGCCGGCCGTCGGCGGCGGCGCGATAGGCCTCCACCGCCTCACCGACCAGGCGCACGTAGAGATCGAAGCCGACGCCGGCGACATGTCCGGACTGTTCGGCGCCGAGAACGTTTCCGGCGCCGCGGATTTCGAGGTCCTTCATCGCCACGGCCATACCCGCGCCGAGATCGGAGTTCTGCGAGATGGTGGCGAGGCGGTCGTAGGCCGTTTCGGTGAGCGGCTTCTCGCCCGGGTACAGGAAGTAGGCGTATCCGCGTTCCCGGCTGCGCCCGACCCGGCCGCGCAGCTGGTGCAGCTGCGAAAGTCCCAGAGCGTCGGCCCGTTCGACGATCAGTGTATTGGCGTTGGAGATGTCCAGACCGGTCTCGATGATCGTGGTGCACACCAGCACGTCGAACTCGCGCTCCCAGAAGCCCTGCACGGTCTTCTCCAGCGTGTCCTCGTTCATCTGGCCGTGCGCCACCGCCACCCGCGCCTCGGGCACCAGATCGCGAATTCGCTTGGCGGCCTTGTCGATCGAGGAGACGCGGTTGTGCACGTAGAAGACCTGGCCGTCGCGCAGCAGTTCGCGGCGCACGGCAGCGGCCACCTGCTTGTCGTTGTAGCCGCCGACGTAGGTGAGGACGGGGTGGCGCTCCTCGGGCGGGGTGAGAATGGTCGACATCTCGCGGATCCCGGCCAGACTCATCTCCAGGGTGCGCGGAATCGGCGTGGCCGACATGGTCAGCACGTCGACGTGGGTGCGCAGCGCCTTGATGTGTTCCTTGTGCTCGACGCCGAACCGCTGCTCCTCGTCGATGATCACGAGGCCGAGTTCCTTCCACCGCAGACCGGTCTGCAGCAGCCGGTGCGTGCCGACCACGATGTCGACCTCACCGGTGGCCATACCGTCGATCACCTCGCGCGATTCCGCCGGATCGGTGAAGCGGGACAGACCCTTCACCGTGACCGGGAATCCGGCGACGCGTTCGGCGAAGGTCTGCAGATGTTGCTGTGCCAGCAGCGTTGTCGGCACCAGTACGGCGACCTGCTTACCGTCCTGAACGGCCTTGAACGCCGCGCGCACCGCGATCTCGGTCTTGCCGTAGCCGACGTCGCCGCAGATCACCCGGTCCATCGGGACCGGGCGCTCCATATCGGCCTTCACCTCGGCGATAGCGGTGAGCTGGTCGTGGGTCTCGGTGAACGCGAACGCGTCCTCCATCTCCTGCTGCCACGGCGTATCGGGGGCGAACGCGTGGCCGGGCGCGGCCTGCCGCGCGGCGTACAACTGCACGAGTTCGGTGGCGATCTCGCGAACGGCCTTGCGCGCCTTGCGTTTCGTATTCGCCCAGTCGGATCCTCCGAGTTTGGACAGACTCGGCATCTCCCCGCCCACGTAGCGGGAGAGCTGATCCAGCGAGTCCATCGGCACGTACAACCGGTCGCCGGGCTGGCCGCGCTTGCTGGGCGCGTATTCGATCACCAGGTATTCGCGCCGAGCGCCGCCGACGGTGCGTTCGATCATCTCCACGAACCGGCCGATGCCGTGCTGATCGTGCACGACCATATCGCCCGAGCTCAAAGCCAGCGGATCGACCTGATTGCGCCGGCGGGCGGGGAGCTTCTTCCCCTCGCCGGGCGCGGTGACGCGGTTGCCGGTCAGATCGGATTCGGCGATGACGACCAGTTTCGCGTCGTCGAACACGATGCCGTCGTGCAGTGAACCGCACAGCACACCGACCAGCCCGCGCACCGGTTCGGCGCCCGGCTCGAGCGCCGCGGCCGGCACCTCGGCATCGGCGAGGCGTTCCTGAATGCGTTGCGCCGTACCGTGTCCCGCGACCACGATCACCGCGCGCCCACCGGTGGTCACGTGCGCGCGCAGCGAGGCGAAGACGGTCGCGACCAGTTCCTCCGAACCGCGGGCCGCCGGGGCCGACAGCACCGGCAGCACGATCTCCGCGGGGTCGTCGGCGGCCAGCGGGCTCAGCGTCCACCACGGCAATCCGCGCGACTCGACACCGGCCCGCACGACATCCAGGCCGCGATACGCCGAGGACGCCAGATCCAGACCGTGCGCGCCCAACGGGGCCGAACCGCCGAAGGAGGCTGCCGTCCACGACGCCTCGAGGAATTCCTGTCCGGTGCGGACCAGATCGGCGGCGCGGGTGCGGATCTTCTCCGGATCGCACAGCAGCACATGCGACTGCGTCGGCACCACATCGGTGAGCAACTGGAGCTCGCCCGGCCGCAGCACCGGCAGCAGCGCCTCCATACCCTCCACGGGGATGCCCTGCGCCAGCTTCTCCAGCATTTCGACCAGCGCCGCGTCGGCCGGGTTGTCCGCGGCCACCTTCGCCGCGGATTCGCGCAGGTCCTCGGTCAGCAACAGTTCCCGGCAGGGCTGCGCCACAACGAGATCCACCTCGACCTCGGTGAGCGAACGCTGATCGGCGACCGAGAACGCGCGCAGTTCACTGATCTCGTCGCCCCAGAATTCCACACGCACCGGGTGATCGGCGGTGGGCGGGAAAATGTCGAGAATGCCGCCGCGGACCGCGAATTCGCCACGCTTGCCGACCATATCGGCGCGCTCGTAGGCGAATTCGACCAGCCGCGTGGTCAATTCGTCGAAATCGAATTCGGCGCCGACGCGCAGCACGATGGGTTCGATCTCGCCCAGTCCGGGGGCCATCGGCTGCATGAGCGACCGGACCGTGGTGACCACCACCTGCAGCGGTTCCGGATGGCCCGGATCCTCCGGATGCGCCAGCCGCCGCAGCACCTGCAACCGCCGGCCCACGGTGTCGGCGCTGGGCGACAATCGTTCGTGCGGCAGCGTCTCCCAGGACGGGAACAGCGCGACCCGATCGCCGATGATCTCGCTCAGCTCGACGGTCAGATCGTCGGCCTCCCGCCCGGTAGCGGTCACCACCACCAGCGGCCGCGCGGCCGCGACGGTCGCCGCCACGAACGGCCGGATCGCCGAGGGCGCGACCAGTTGCACCGAGGAGCGCCCGATCAATTCCCGAACCTGACTCAGCGCGGCATCGGCACCGGCCACCTCGGCCAGTCCCGCAAGAGGTGGGCGATGGCTCGGCATGAAAGAAACTCCCGGCTGCACAGATCGGCGAATCAGAGCGACCAATCGAGTCTATGTTTTCGGCCTCCGCTTCGCTCCGGCGGGGTTCTCGGCCCTCAGGCCTCGATTTTTCCCTCCTCCGCTCAGTCGCTGCGCTCCCTCGCTCCGTCAGTCCACAATCGAGGCGGCCGAGAACCACTCAGGCGCACGTCTCGCAAATGCGGGCTCCGGCGTTCACAGGTACCGTCGTCTGACGTCGCGACCGATTACGGCACGTACCTGCGCAGCCGCCGGGCCGCGAATTCCCGGAAGTACGCCACCTTCTCGTCCGGCACGATCGAGGGCAGCAGGAAGTACCACATGCGTTCCATGCGCACCGCCATCTGGTCGATGGATTCGGTGCCGACGGCGGTGATGTGGACTCCGGCGGTCATCTCCTGCAGGAGAAGGCCGATGGTTTCGGGGTCGAGGTCGGGCTTGAGATCGCCCTGGGCGATGGCCCGCTCGGCGAGCAGTATCTGGGTTTCGCCCCAGGTCTTGGTGATGTTCTCGCCCGAGGCGCCGCGATAGTCACCGATCTGGTGCGTGAGTTTGAGCATCGCGCCCACCATCGGATCGTTCATGGTGAGGTCGGCGACGACGTAGGTGATGCCGATGGCGGCTTCGAGGGCGGGCACGCGCGGGTCGAAGAAGCCCTGGCAGGCGCCGCGCAGTCGTTCGTTGCCCTGGTCGACTACGGCGCGCGCGAGTTCTTCCTTGGATCCGAAGTGGAAGTACAGTGCGCCCTTGGTGACGTTGGATTGCGAGATGATCTCGCTGAGGCTCGCATTCGCGTAACCGAGTCGCAGAAAGACGTCGGCCGCGCCTGCCAGCACCGAATCGCGGGTGATTTCCGCACGCGCTTGCCTAGCCATCAGATCCGCCTGTCCTCAAACCAGCCATCCTGAAGTAGACCGATATCCCGAAGTTGACCGACATCACAGCTCGAACAGCACTTGAAGGATGGGTGAACCGTACCATCCGACCGGCCGTCGCCAGCGGAATCGAGCATTAAGACCAGTCTCCTTCGCAAACAATGGGCTAACCGTCCAGTTCGGTCCCCTATTACCCCCCGGCATCGCCACCGCCGGTCAGCCGGGTGTCGCGCTCGGCCATTCGGAGGCCAGCTGCGGATCGGCCTCGAGGTGGGTGAGTCCGTTCCAGCACAGGTTGACCAGATGCGCGGCGACCACCTCTTTGGAGGGCTGCCGCTCGTCGAGCCACCAGGTGGCCGCGGTGGCGACCATGCCGACCAGTGCTTGCGCGTAGAGAGTGGCGAGACTGGTGTCGAAGCCGCGGCGTTCGAAATCGCCGGCGAGGATGTGCGCGACCTGGTTGACCGCCTCGTTCAGCAGGCTGGAATAGGTGCCGGCGGCGGCCGAGGCGGGCTGATCGCGCATCAGGATCCGGAAACCGTCGGTGCGCTCCTCGATATAGGTCAGCAGCGCCAGGGCGACCTGTTCCAGCCGGACGCGGGAGCGGTTCCGGGTCAGCGACGAGGTGATCATGTCCAGCAGCGTCGACATCTCGCGGTCGACGACCACCGCGTAGAGCCCTTCCTTACCGCCGAAGTGTTCGTACACAACGGGTTTGGAGACCTGAGCGCGCTGGGCGATCTCCTCGATGGAGGTGGCGTCGTATCCGCGTTCGGCGAACAGCGCCCGTCCGATCTCGATCAACTGCTGGCGCCGCTGCGTTCCGGTCATCCGCGGGCGCGGCACCCGCGCCGCATCACCCGAAGTCATCGCTGCTCCCCCGCCTCTCTCCCCCGCCTCTCCGGGAATCTTGCCGGTCGTAGGTACCTGGAGATTTCTCGGCCGGGCCGGCGGTCGGCAGCGCACCCGCGGTCAGGGCGTGCCCGACGAGTTACCCATGTGCTTTCGAAATCAGATGTTGCGTTGTGCAAATTTACCCGACCGCGACCGGGCCATCTCGCAGACCCGCGACCACGCGTGGGAAAATCTGCCCGCAATTCGCGGAGATGCGGGGAAACGTGCGAGGATATTGCGCGCATGCCGTGCGTAGTGGTGGACCCGTAGGGTTCATCGGTGCGACGATCCGCCGTAGTGTAATGGCAGCACCACTGATTTTGGTTCAGTTAGTTCAGGTTCGAGTCCTGGCGGCGGAGCTGGCGATGGGGCTGTGACCTGCGTGAATATCGAGTGAAGCCCCGAGCCGGGGCCCGGGCCCGAGTGGACTAGGGTGTGGGCGGACGGCCAGCCGCCGGGCCCGCCGCAGGCCGGATCTGCGAAGGTCCGGCGCAGGCAGCGACAGCCGCAGGCCAAAGACAGCGCGTACCAGCACGATGACAGGCAGCCGAGGGAGATCCATGCCACAGCAGACCGCCGTCGTCGTTCTCGCCGCCGGTGCCGGAACTCGAATGCGGTCCAAGACACCGAAAGTGCTGCATTCGCTCGCCGGGCGCAGCATGCTCGAGCACGCCCTGCACGCGGCGAACGAGATCGACCCCACCGCCCTGATCACGGTGATCGGTCACGACCGCGAACAGGTCGGCGCCGCGGTGAATTCCGTTGCGGCAGAACTGGGTCGCGAGATCACCTCCGCAGTGCAGGAACAGCAGCTGGGCACCGGGCACGCGGTGCAGTGCGCCCTGACGGCGCTGCCCGCGGACTTCGCCGGCGACCTGCTGGTGACCTCCGCCGATGTGCCGCTGCTGGACGGGCACACCCTTTCGGCCCTGCTGGACGAGCATCGCAGTTATCAACCGCGTTCCGCGGTCACGGTTTTGACCTTCGTTCCGGAGGATCCGAACGGGTACGGCCGGATCGTGCGCGACGCCGACGGCGGTGTGCTCGAGATCGTCGAACACGCCGATGCCACGCCGGAGCAAGCGGCGATCAACGAAGTCAATTCCGGCGTCTACGTTTTCGACGTCGCCGTGCTGCGGACGATGATCAGCCGCCTGACGACCGCCAACGCCCAGCACGAGCTGTATCTGACCGATGTCCTGAAGCTGGCGCGCGAGGCCGGTAATCCGGTCCACGGCGCGCGTCTGGTCGACGCCGCCAAGGTCACCGGCGTCAACGACCGGGTGCAGATGGCCCAGGCCGCCCGCACGCTGAACCGCTACATCCTCGAGCGCCATATGCGCGCCGGAGTCACGGTCATCGATCCGGCCACCACCTGGGTGGATGCGAGTGTGCGCATCGGCCGCGACGCGGTGCTGCGCCCCGGCGTGCAACTGCTCGGCAATACCGTGATCGGCGAGGATGCCGAGGTCGGCCCCGATTCCACCCTGACCGATGTGCTCGTCGGCGAGGGCGCGAAGGTGGTCCGGACCCACGGCGAGGGCGCGACCATCGCGGCCGCCGCCACAATCGGGCCGTTTGCCTATTTGAGACCGGGGACCATCGTCGGCGAATCCGGCAAGATCGGCGCATTCGTGGAGACCAAGAACGCCTCGATCGGCGCGCATTCGAAGGTCCCGCATCTGACCTACGTCGGCGACGCCACGATCGGCGAATACAGCAACATCGGCGCATCGAGCGTGTTCGTCAACTACGACGGGGTGAAGAAACACCACACCGTCGTGGGTTCGCATGTGCGCACGGGCAGCGACACGATGTTCGTGGCGCCGGTGACCGTGGGCGATGGCGCATATTCGGCAGCGGGTACTGTGCTGCGTAGAAACGTTCCGCCGGGAGCGCTGGCGGTGTCCGGCGGAGCGCAGAAGAACATTGAGGGCTGGGTGCAGCGGTATCGTCCCGGGACGGCCGCGGCGCAGGCGGCGGCGGAGGCGATCGCGGCCGATGACAGAGCGAGTCAGGCAACCGAGCAAAAGGATGGCAACACAGAGTGACCGCGTTCTCCACCGATAACCAGAAGAACCTGATGCTGTTCTCGGGGCGCGCTCACCCCGAGCTGGCCGAGCAGGTCGCGAAGGAACTCGACGTCGCGATCACGCCGCAAACCGCCCGCGAGTTCGCCAACGGCGAGATCTTCGTTCGCTTCGAAGAATCGGTGCGCGGCTCGGATGCCTTTGTGCTGCAGAGCTTTCCGGCTCCGCTGAACCAGTGGCTGATGGAACAGCTCATCATGATCGATGCGCTCAAGCGCGGTTCGGCCAAGCGGATCACCGCCGTCCTGCCGTTCTACCCCTACGCCCGCCAGGACAAGAAGCACCGCGGCCGCGAGCCCATCTCCGCTCGCCTGGTCGCCGATCTGCTCAAGACCGCCGGCGCGGACCGCATCATCACCGTCGACCTGCACACCGATCAGATCCAGGGCTTCTTCGACGGCCCGGTCGACCACATGCACGCGCTGGTCCAGCTGTCGGAGTACGTGCGCAACCACTACAGCACCGAGAACGTCACCATCGTCTCCCCCGACGCCGGTCGCGTGAAGGTGGCCGAGAAGTGGGCCGACGCGCTCGGTGGCGCGCCGGTGGCGTTCATCCACAAGACCCGCGACCCGCTGGTGCCGAACCAGGTCAAGTCGCATCGTCCCGTCGGTGACGTCGCGGGCCGCACCTGCATCCTGATCGACGACATGATCGACACCGGTGGCACCATCGCCGAGGCCGTGCGCGTGCTGCGTGAGGCCGGGGCCGGCGATGTGGTCATCGCCGCCACCCACGGCGTGCTGTCCTCCCCCGCGGCGGAGCGCCTGGCCTCCTGCGGCGCCAAGGAGGTCATCGTCACCAACACCCTGCCGATCACCGAGGACAAGAAGTTCCCCTCGCTGACCGTGCTGTCGATCGCCCCGCTGCTGGCGCGGACGATTCGCGAGGTCTTCGAGAACGGGTCGGTCACCGGCCTGTTCAACGGCTCCGCTTAAGCCGTTCCGCCTCGCTCCCCGCCTCTCCGCGTATTCAGCGTGTCGTCGGGTGGGCGGTGGGTTGGCAGTCGGTCTCGCCTCGAGGCCGTGTCGGCTTTCGGGGGTGCCCGGGGAGTTACCCATGTGCTTGCGAAATCAGTCGTTCCTTCGGGTGTCTATCCGGGGGGGCGGCTGATTTTGTATTGGTCTTTGTTCTCTCCTCTTCTTTCGTGATCAGCGGTAGCGTTGGTTGTAGGGTGCACCGCGAATGTTGAGGGTGTGCCGGGCCTACGAGAGAGGTGGGCACGGATGGCCGACGACGACACTTACCCGTTGATGGACGAGGTGTTCGAAATGGGCGATGACGAGCGCGAAGACCTGGATTACGACCTCGGTGACGATGAACAGGCCGACGAGATCCGCGAATATCAGCGCTACATCGACGATCCGCCCGACGACCTGGAGATCAGGTATCACGAGAACGACGACGACGGCCGCCTGGGGATTCGCAGCGAACTCGACCAGGAATGGACCCGCCGCCGGCATCGTCAGGAATTGCGCGACGAGGACGAGCGGCCCGCCGAAGTCGCCGCCATCGAGGTGGTCGACGAGCCGGGCGACTGAGCGGCGGCCGGTCGGAGCGGGCGCCGCGGAACATGTCCGCGGCGGTCGCTAAGTTGGCGGTATGAGCGGATTCGCGGGGTTCCCGTTCGCCGGGCTCGACTTCTACGAGGATTTGGAAGCCGACAACTCGAAGGCTTTCTGGACCGCCAACAAACACGTCTACGAACAGTCCGTGCGGGCGCCGATGATCGCGCTCACCACGGAACTGGAGAACGACTTCGGACCGGCGAAGATCTTCCGGCCGTATCGCGACGTGCGGTTCTCCAAGAACAAGGCGCCCTACAAGGACCATCAGGGCGCGGTGGTCCGTACCGCCCCGGGAGCGGGGTGGTACGTCCAGATCGGCGCGCCCGGGCTGTATGTGGCCGGTGGGGTGTACGCGCCCACGCCCGAGCAGCTCGCGCGGCTGCGCACCACCATCGACGACGAGGTGCGCGGCTACGAATTGCAGGCGCTGCTGGACGGTTTGGCGGCAGTCGGCTATGTGATCGGCGGGGAGCAACTGAAGACCCGTCCCAAGGGTTTCCCCGCCGACCATCCGCGCATCGACCTGCTGCGCCACAAATCTCTCGTGATCCACAAGGACTTCGGCGCACCGCCCTGGCTGGAAACACCGCGCGCCGCGACCGAAGTCCGAGCCGCCTGGGAAGACCTGCGGCCGGCCGTCGAGTGGCTGGCCGCGGTCATCGGCAACTGACCTCGGCGCAGAACCCGCGCCGGGCGATCAGCGTCGTTCGGCGAGGACCAGGGCGAAGCGGTCGTCCGGATCGGTCCACACCTGTTCGGTGGCGAATCCGGCGCTGTCCAGTTCCCGGCCGAGTCCGTCGACGCGGAACTTGGCCGAGATCTCGGTGCGCATCTGCTCACCCTGGGCGAAGTCCACGACCAGGTCGAGGTCGGCGACCGTGACCCTCATATCCCGGGTTGCCGCCAACCGCATCTCGATCCATTCGTTCTCCGCGTCCCAGTGGGCGATATGGGCGAAGGCGTCCGGGTCGAAGTCGGCATGCAATCGAGAGTTCAACACGTGCAGGACGTTTCGGTTGAATTCGGCCGTCACTCCCGCGGCGTCGTCGTAGGCGGGCACCAGCACGGCCGGATCGGTAACCAGTCCGGCCCCCAGCAGCAGTTGCTCACCCGGCTCGAGCACCTGCTGAATGCCGGCCAGGAATTCGGCCCGCTCCTGCGGGACCAGATTGCCGATGGTGCCGCCCAGGAAGGCGATCATGCGGCGACCGCCGCGCGGGAGATTGTGCAGGGTTCGGGTGAAATCGCTGACCACCCCGTGCACCGCGAGATTCGGGAATTCGGTGCTGATCTGCTCGGCGGCACCGCGCAGCGCCGACACCGACACATCCTGCGGCACATAGGTCTTCAGCGGCCCCTCGGACAACAGCGCCGAGAGCAGCAGGCGTGTCTTGGCGGCCGAGCCGGCGCCCAGCTCCACCAGTACCTCGGCCTGGGCGGTGCGCGCGATCTCGCCGACCACCCGCTCCAGTAACGCGCGCTCCGTGCGAGTCGGGTAGTACTCCGGCAGTTCGGTGATCGCTTCGAACAGTTCGCTGCCGCGCGCGTCGTAGAACCACTTCGGCGGCAGCGTTTTCGGATTCGCGGTGAGTCCGATCCGAGCGTCCGATCGCAGGGCTGCGTCGAGATCGTCGTCGGTGAGGTGGATGTCCAGCGTCGGTTCGATCATGTACGGGCCCTTTCGGATTCATCAGGTCCTGCGGAGAGAACAGGTTGTGCCGCGTCCAGCGGCTCGACCACGAGAAGGCCGGGCCGCACCGTCAGCAGCTGCCGGTCGGTAATCGCCTGCCAGCGCGGGTCGTCGTCGTACGGTTCGGAGGACACCACCGCGAAATCGTCGGCGACGAGCACCGACAGCGAATGGTGAACGGTTGTGGCCCAGAGTGTTTCGCCGTCCCCGAGCAACAGGTTCAGCCGGGCACTCGGCGCCTGCGCCAGTACGGCGCGAACCGTCGCCGACACCGCGGCGGCGACCGCCCGGAGCCGGGCGTCGGACTCGCTGCGGCCTGCGAAGGTCGAAGACATCGCGCCGATTCCGTTCAACGCGGCACGCAGCACCACCCAAAGCGCGGCCGAATCGGTCGCGGATTCGGCATCCAGCAGATCCGGCGACCCGAATCGCGTTGCCACCGCGGGCAATACCGTGCGCCAGTTCTGGATCACGCCGTTGTGGCTGAACGCCCATCCGCCGTCGGTGAACGGAGCACAGGCCGTTCGCTCCACCGGCATACCGACCGTGGCCGAACGCACCGCGGCCAGCACCGCGGGCGAGGACAGCTGCGGCAGCACCTCTTCGACCGCGGGGTCGGTCCAGATCGGCGCGGGGTTGCGATAGCGGCTCGCGGTTCCTGCCCCGGTCCACCACGCGACTCCGAAACCGTCGGCGTTGACGGTTCCCCCGTGGCGCATATCGTCGGGCGCCCACGACTGGGTGCGCAGCGAATGCGTGCCACGGGTGAGCAGTTCGCCGACCGGAGCCGGCGGTCCCAGATAGCCGAGATGTCGGCACATCAGCGCTCGTCCGGTCGCAGGTCGCGGGCGAGGCGGAAGCCGGAGAAGATCTGACGGCGGATCGGGTGGTCCCAGTTGCGGAAGGTGCTGCGGCAGGCGACCGGGTCGGTGCCGAAGGATCCGCCGCGCAGGACGCGGTAGTCACCGCCGAAGAACACCTCGGAGTATTCGCGGTACGGGAACGCGGCGAATCCGGGATACGGCTCGAAACCCGATGCGGTCCATTCCCAGACGTCGCCGATCAACTGATGCACCCCGGACGGTGACGCACCGGCAGGGTACGCGCCGACATCGGCCGGTTCCAGATGGCGCTGCCCCAGATTGGCGGTGGTCTCGTCGGGTTCGGCGTCGCCCCACGGATATCGCCGCGACCGCCCGGTGGCCGGATCGAACCGCGCGGCCTTCTCCCATTCGGCCTCGGTGGGCAAACGCTTCCCGGCCCAGTTGGCGTAGGCCTCGGCCTCGAACCAGCACACATGCACCACCGGCTGCTGCGGGCGCACCGGCGCCAGGGTGCCGAAAACCCGTCGCCACCAGCGGTTGTCGCTGTCTCGCTCCCAGAACTGGGGTGCGGTCAGATCGGCCTCCACACGATAGGCCCAGCCACGCTCCGACCACAGCCCGGGCCGGTGATAGCCACCGTCGTCGATGAACGCCAGATACTGCGCATTCGTCACCGGCGCCGCGTCGATCGCGAAGCCGGGCAGCTGGACGCGATGTTCGGGGCGCTCGTTGTCGAGTGCCCACGGGTCAGACGAGGTGCCCATGGTGAATTCGCCTGCGGGAATGACGACTTCGTCGCCGACCGCGACGCGCGCGGCCGGTGCGGGCGCGGCTGTCAGCACCGCGACGCCCGCGCGCAGCTGATGGGTGGCCAGCATGGTCTCGTCGTGCTGTTGCTCGTGCTGGGCGATCATGCCGAAGGCGAAACCCCTGTCCACCAGACGGTTTCCCCGCAGCGGACTGGAATTCAGGACATCGAGCACCTTGTCACGCACGGTGCGCACGTACCCGCGTGCCTGCACCGGATCCAGCAGCGGCAGCGCCGGACGGTCGGCGCGGGCATGCCGGAAGGCGTCGTAGAGGTGGTCGATATCGGCCCGCACCGGCTCACGCCCGCCGACATCGCGGACCAGCCACAGTTCCTCCTGGTTGCCGATATGCGCCAGATCCCACACCAGCGGGCTCATCAGCGGCGAATGCTGGGCAACCAGCTCGGCCTCGTCGACCGCCTCGGTCAGCACCGTCGTGCGGGCGCGGGCGCGGGTCAGGACCTCCGCGATCTGTGTGCGTAATCGCTCGGCCGCGGCGTGATCGGTTCCGATGTGAACGGTCATCAGTGCTCTCCCAAGGGTCGTGCCCGGCGGCCTCGTCGCACCGCAGCGAGGTGCGCGCCGCCGGTCGTACTCATTCGGCCGTCTCGGCGGGTGCGCAGCGGGCGACCTCCCCGTCCGGAATGCGCCCGCGGCGACATCGCCGCACCGCGGCCCACATCTGCTCGGCCGCCTCGTCGCTGCGGGCGTGTTCGGCGGCGAGAGTCAGCAATTCGACTGCGACGGAACGGATCTCGGGATCGGCCAGGCCGCAGCGGGCGGCCGAGGCCCATTCGTCGGCGACCGGCTCGGCCAGCGCGGTGGCCTCCGCGACGACCGCCGGCGCCGACATCAGCGCGTCCACGACGTGGATCGGCACCGACCACTGATCACCCGGCTGTGCGTCCAGATAGCGGACCTCGAGATGTCCGGCCGCCCGCACCGGGGGAAAGACCGTGGTCAGGTGGTAGTCGAGATCCTCGACCTCCGGGCGGCGGCCGATCTCGTCGTCGAGCGCACCGCACAGCCAATCGGCGAAGGTCGCGCCCGGCGGCGCCGTCCAATCCGCCTCGGCCGGGCCACGCCGCACGCAGAGCAACGGGGTGTCCAGCGCCCAGCGGCCGTACTCGGTGAGCGGATCGGCCCAGCTCCGAACCGGTGGCCGGGTGCGGGTGTGATCGAGCCGCAGCCAGGTGCGCATCCGCTGCGACGCCCAGGCGCCGGTGGGAGCCCCGTGCAGACTCGGCGAACAGGCGAACGCCGCCACCAGGGCCGGGCCGACCGCGTACAGCGCGTTCCAGCGGGCCGCGATCTCCGCGGGATCGGCACCCGCGTCCACGCTGACCTGCGTGGCGGCGGTATTGCACATCATCAGCTTGCCGTACGGGCCCACCCCCGCGAAGGCCCGTTCCATCGCGCGATAACGCGGTAGGCGAAGCACCCGGCGGGCCCGCCGGCCGGCATCGGCGGCGGCGGAATACGTTCGGATGGATCGGGTTTCGAGTAGACCGGAGAGAAAGCGAGAATCCTCGAGCAGCCGGGCGCAGAGTTGCGCGGCATCGGCGAAGGGGGCGCTGGACAGTTCGATCTGACCACCGGGTTCGATGGTGATCCGGCTGCCACCGGGAAGTACTTTGGCGGGCGAATCGGGCGAAATAGACTGCGGAGCATAAGGACCCAGCGCATCCGCGAGCATCGACAAGCGCGGACGCGAATCCGGCGCCGACAGCTCCCCGCGAGCGGTGAGCCACTCCAGTTCGGCACCGATCAACGCCGGTGGGCCCTGTTTGAAACAGACACCTCCCACATATGCCTCCGCCGCGGCGCGCGAAGACAAACCGGCACCCAACCCGGCCGGCGCCTTGTCCACCGTTACCGCCATGCCAACCTCCGCTCGAGCCTGCGGGGGATCACCCACCGCGTTCCGCTCACCCTGAGCCCATGCCAGCGACAGTGCCGCATCGACCGAGTGCCGGTATTGCGTGTAGCAGTGCAACGAGAGACCGCGCCCGGTTCTTCCGTCGCTCGAACCAGGGTAGCCGCGCGCACCGACACAAAATCCGTCGAAATGGTGAACATGCCGGTCACGGCCGTACCACCAGCACCACCGCCCCCACCGAACGCCGCTGTTCCACTTCCCGATGGGCGGCCGCGGCCGCCGCGAGCGGCAGCCGGGCGTGGATCCGGGGCACCAGTTCACCGCGCACCGCCGCGGCGAGGGCCTGCTCGGCGTCCGCCCGCTGTTCGGCATCGGACTTGCGGATGACGACGCCGAGCGCACCGGTCACCGTCAGTCCCCGCCGAGCCACGCCGAGGGCGTCGAGGGCCGCCCAGTCGCCGGAGGCGAAGCCGTACAGGCCGATCCGGCCAGCACCGTCGGCGGCCGCCGCGAGGGCCTGCCCGGCGACCGCGCCGCCGACGGCGTCGAGCACGACGTCCACGCCCCGGCCGCCGGTGAGCGCGCGAACCCGCTCGGCCCAGTCCCCGGACCCGTAATCCAGGGCGTGATCGGCACCGAATTCCGCGACGGCGGCCGTCTTCGCCGCACTCGACACGCCGATCACCCGCGCGCCCGCGGCCTTCGCGGTCTGCACCAGCATCGAACCGATCCGGCCCGCGGCCGCGGTGACCAGCACCGTCTCCGCGGGCCGCACCGCCATCGCCGCGAGCAGACCGCGCGCCACCGCGCCGGATTGGAACACGGTGAGCGCGACCTCCGGATGCAGACCGTCCGGTACCGGGAAGGTATATGCCGCCGGGGCCAGGGCCAGTTCGGCGTATCCACCGGCCTGGCCGACCGTCGTCGCCACCACCGCCCGGCCGAGCAGCGCCGGATCGACGCCGGCACCGAGGCCGACGACCCGCCCGCCGACCTCCAGCCCTGGGATCCACGGCAGCGGTAGCGGATACCGGCCGGATCGCACGATCACGTCGCCGAAGGCCACACCGGCCCGCTCGACCTCCACCAGGACCTGCCCGGCAGCGGGTTCCGGTTCCGCGACTTCCGCCGGAACCAGCACCTCGGGATCGCCGAACTCCGTCACCCGTACAGCACGCATGGCATCTTCTCTCGTTTCGCAGGTAGGGTTTCCGCGAGACAACCTGTCTCGTTCCGAACGCACTGTCCAGCCTCCGAAACTTCCTGTGCCACGACAAGATTCATCTCGGCGGATCTGTCCCGAAACAGACAAGGAGCCGAAAATGTCTCAGCAGAACGTGCGCGTCGTCCGCACTCGCACCCTTCTGCGGCAGGCGTTGATCGAGGCGATCGAAGAGCGAGGCTTCGACCGGATCACGGTCGGAGAACTCACCACGCGAGCGATGGTCAGCAGGGCCGCGTTCTACCGCAACTATCGCGACAAATACGAACTCGTCGAGCAGATCTTCGACGAGGCGATGACGGAGATGACCGCCGGCGATCCGGACGCCGAGCGCTCGCCCGAACAGCGCTGGGCCGGCTTCTTCGCCCATATCGACCGCTATCACCGCCTGTACGCGGCATTGCTGGGCCGCAAGGGAAGTCCGTGGTTCACCGACCGCATGCGCACCACCCTCGCGGCCATGTCCAGTGCACATCTCCCGGGACAGTCCGCGACGGATTTCGTGCCCGGCATCGTCGGGGCGATGTTCGTCCAGTCGATCGTGTGGTGGCTCGACAACGGCCGGCCGTGTCCGCCGGAACAGATGGCCGCCGAGTCCGCGCGGCTGATCCGGGCCGTTCTCGGGACGGCGTCCGGCGGCGGTGGTTGGTGATGGCCTACCGTCGACAGGGTGCTCGATAGCGACCGCCTGCGCGCCGATATCCCCGCCTACGACACCGCCGGACCGCCGCCGGTCTTCCTCGACAGCGCGGGGTCCTCACTACCCCCGCGCGTCGTCGTCGATACCGTCGTCGCGCATCTGCGGCGGGAGGCCGAGATCGGCGGATATCGCGCCGCCTCGGAACGGCTCGACGATCTGGCGGCGGTCAAGACCGCGATCGCGTCGTTGATCAACACCGACGCCGCGGCGATCGCCCTGAGCGACAGTGCCTCGCGTTCCTGGTCGGATTTCTTCTACGCCGTACCGCTGCGGCCGGACGATCGCATTCTGGTCTCGGGTTCGGACTACGCCAGCAATGTGATCGCGGCCCTGCAGCGGGCGCGGGCGGCGGGGGCGACGGTCGAGACGATTCCCAGCGACGAGACCGGGCAGATCGACCTGGTGGCCCTCGACGCCATGCTGGACGACCGTGTGAAGATCGTCTCGCTGCTGCACGCTCCCACCAACGGCGGCCTGGTCAACCCGGTTGCCGAGGCCACCCGCATCGCCCATCGCGTCGGCGCGCTGGTACTGCTGGATGCCTGCCAATCCGCCGGTCAGATCGATATCGATGTCGCGGAGCTGGGCGTCGACGCGATGTCGGCCACCGGCCGCAAGTGGTTGCGCGGCCCGCGCGGCACCGGCTTCCTCTACGTCCACCCCGACGTCTGCCGCGAACTCGAACCCAGCCGCCTCGATCTGCACAGCGCCGCGTGGACCGGACCCCAGGATTACCGCGTGGCTCCCGACGCGAGCCGCTTCGAATTCTGGGAGTGCGACGTGGCGGCGCGACTGGGCCTCGGCGCGGCGGTGCGGTATCTGCTGGATCTGGGGCCGGAGAACGTCTTCGCCGACGTGGCCGTCAAGGCGCGGCATCTGCGCGAGAATCTGCCGTCGATCCGGGGAGTCACGGTGCGGGACCTGGGAACCGAACATTCCGGCATCGTCTCGTTCACCGTCGACGGAGTCGATCCGAACGAGGTGCGCGAGAGCCTGCGTGCCGCAGACATCACGGTGACCGTCAGCTACCGTAGCTCGACGCTGCTCGACATGTCCGCGCGGCGGCTCGAGTCCGTCGTGCGTGCCTCGCCGCATTGCTTCGTCACCGTCGAGGAGCTCGATCGCTTCCTCGAGGCCGTCGACCGCCTCGCGGGCTGAGGCGGCCGAACCGAGTTCCGATTTTCATCGTGTTATTCGTAGTGCGACGCTGAAACGATCACGCTCCGGCGCCGGCTAACGCCGCGCCCGCGCACCGAGATAGTGCAGATGTGCCGACCGCCGGTCGGGTGGAGACGGGAGTTCGAGGGTGAGCCGGTTCACCGAGGAAATGTTCGCGACCGCACAACGTTCCCGCCGGGGGCTGATCACCGGGGAGCCGGAGGCGCCGCTACGCCGGGGGTGGGACGAGATCCACCGCCTCGCGCGACGGATGGCGGGCGGGCTCGCGGCGGCCGGGATCGAGCACGGCGACGCCGTCGGCGTGCTGGCGGGTATGCCCGCCGATATCGCGCCGGCCTGCCAGGCGATCTGGATGCGCGGGGCGTCGATCACCATGCTGCATCAGCCGACGCCGCGCACGGATCTGCAGTTGTGGGCCCGCGACACCGAGACGGTGTTGCGGATGATCGACGCCCGCGCGGTGGTGCTGGGCGCGCCGTTCGAGGTGGCGGCGCCGCTGCTGGCCGAACGCGGTATCACCGTGGTCCTGACCGACGACCTGGCCACCGGATCCGATACCGATCCGGTGCCGACCGAGGACTCCGATATCGCCCTGCAGCAGTTGACATCCGGTTCCACCGGATCGCCGAAGGCGGTGCGGATCACGCACGAGAACTTCTATGTCAACGCCTACGCCATGTTCGACCGGGTCAAGTTCCAGCTCGATCAGGACGTGATGGTCAGCTGGCTGCCGCTGTTCCACGATATGGGCATGGTCGGATTCCTCAGCGTCCCGATGCAATTGGGCGCCGAGGTGGTCTGTGTGACGCCGATGGACTTCCTGCGGCGGCCGATCCTGTGGGCCGAACTGATCTCGAAGTACCGCGGAACGGTCACCGCCGCACCCAATTTCGCCTATTCGCTGCTGACCCGCCGCTTGGCGCGCGCCGAGGACGGGAGCGTGGATCTGAGCAGTGTGCGATACATGTGGAACGGCGCCGAACCGGTCGATCCCGACACCATGGAGGCCCTGGCCGCGGCCGGAAAACGCTTCGGGCTCAGCGCGTCCGCGCTCACGCCGGTGTACGGCATGGCCGAAACGACACTGGCGGTGTCGATTCCGGATCCGGGCGTCGGGCAGGTCGTCGACCTCGTCGACGCGGATCTGCTCGAAGCGCTCGGCAAGGCGGTTCCGGTGACGGATGCGCCGGCCCACCACGGCAATCTGCGCCGCCTGCCTCTGCTCGGCCGACCGGTGGACAATCTGGAGATCCGGGTGGTCGACGACGAGCACCGGCCGTTGCCGACCCGAACCGTGGGTGTGCTCGAGGTGCGCGGACCCGCGGTCACCGCGGGCTATGTGACCGTCGAGGGTTTCCGGCCCGCGCGCGACGCCGAGGGCTGGCTCGACACCGGCGATATCGGCTATGTGACCGAGGACGGTTCGGTGGTGGTCTGCGGCCGGATCAAGGACGTGATCATCATGGGCGGGCGCAACATCTTCCCGACAGATATCGAACGCGCCGCGCTGCGCGTCGCCGGCGTGCGGCCGGGCAACGCGGTCGCGGTGCGCCTGGACGCCGGGCAGAAGCGCGAGAGTTTCGCGGTCGTGGTGGAGAGCAACGACTTCCAGGATCCCGAGGTGGTGCGCCGGATCGAGCACGAGGTCGTCCACGAGGTCTTCAGCGCGGTCGGCGCCCGCCCGCGCAGCGTCACCGTCCTGGGCCCGGGAGCGCTGCCGAAGACGTCCTCGGGGAAGCTGCGCCGCTCGGCCACCGCGGCGCACCTGAACTGATCGTCACGAGAGTTGCTGCGGTACCGGATCTTCCGAGGCGTCCAGCGGATAGCGGTCGCCGAGCGGGGTCCGGTCGCGGTACACGAAGGCGGCGACCAGATCGTCGGCGACGCGGGCCAGATCGTCGCGGCCCTCGACCGCACCGCACCAATCCAGCGGTAGCGCGTCGAGGCCGTGACGGGCGCCGAGGATGTTGCCGGCCACGGAACCGGTGGAATCGGAATCGCCGGAGTGGTTGACCGACAACAGGAATGCGCGGCGCAGGTCCCCCGTCCGCTCGGCGTCCAACGCGCAGTAGACGCCGATGGCCAGGCATTCCTCGGCCACCCAGCCCGCACCGACCTGTTCGACCCCTTCGGAGGTGGCGGGCCCCGCGTCCGCGGTGGCCACGGCCTTGTGCAGGGCGGCGGCGGTTTCCGCACCACCGGCGACCGCCTCCACCTGACTCGTGGTGTCCTGCACCGCGGTTCGCAGATCGGCGCCGTTGACGAGCCGGTCGATCAGCGCGGCGAAGGCGCCGGCGGCCAGATATCCGGTGGGATGGCCGTGGGTGAGCTGGGCACACCGGGCCGACGCCTGGAAGGCGGCCTCGGGTCCGAGGGCGGCCAATCCGAACGGGGCGGACCGCATGACCGTCCCGCAACCCTTGGAGTTCTCGTTCACCGGACCCGGGACGCCGAAGGGATGGGGTTCGCGATAGCTCCGCGCCTGCCGATTCAGCCCGCCCATGCACGCGTTGCCCGGTGCGCGCACCGCGTACAGATACGGCAGACTCGCCAGCCAGCCGTCGGGGCGTGCGTCGGGCGCGTGTTCGCGTTGGGTCCGCAGCCAGCGCAGATAGGCACCACGCAGAGCGGGTGCCGGATCCGCGCCCGGCACGCACCGCAACAGCCCCTCGGCGGTGAACAGCGTCATCTGGGTGTCGTCGGTGATCTGCCGGGGCGCGGATTCGTCTGCCGCTGGGGCGAATCCGGTGAGCCCGTCGGGACCGAACCGATCCCGGATCTGTTCCAGCTTCAGGAATTCGATCGGCCAGCCCAGGGCATCACCGACCGCCCCGCCCAGTAGCGTGCCCCGATACCGATCGAAAATCGTCGTGTAGTCCTGCACGGCCACCGATCTTCGCAGAGATCACTCAATGCAGTTGGTTCTGGGCGGTTTCCAGCCCCACCCGCAACAGCAACTCCACCGCGTCGGCGGTCTGTTCGACCAGCACCGGAACCTCCTTGCGCTCGGGCGCGGAGAACGGTTTGAGTACGAAATCGGCCGGATCCTGCCGGCCGGGCGGGCGGCCCACGCCGAACCGGACCCGCAGATAGTCCTTGGTGGACAGGGCATTCGAGATCGAACGCAGCCCGTTGTGACCGCCTTCGCCGCCACCACGTTTGAGCCGGATGCTGCCGAAGGGCAGATCCAGTTCGTCGTGCACGACGATGACCTCGGTGGGCGGAACCGAGAAGAACCGGGCCAGCGCCGCGACGGGGCGGCCGGACAGATTCATGTAGGTACGCGGCTTGGCCAGCAGTATCTTGCGCCCGTCGAGCCGGGCCTCGAGCAGATCGGCGCCCGACTTCTTGTGCACGGTGAACCGGCCGCCGATGCGCTCGGCGAGCACATCGGCGACCAGGAAACCGGCATTGTGCCTGGTGCGCTCGTATTCGGGCCCGGGATTACCCAAGCCCACCACGAGCGCGGGGGCAGTAGATTCCGTCATCAGATTCCGTCATCGAAATCCGTTGAGCGACCGAATTATTCGGCGCTCTCGGCCTCACCCTCGGCCTCGCCCGCACCCTCGCCCTCGACGGCCTCGGCGGCCGGAGCGACGATGATGTTGACGATCAGGGCCTCCGGGTCACCGGCCAGGGTGGTGCCCTTCGGCAGTTCGATCTCGCCGGCGGTGATCTGGGTGCCGGCCTCGACGCCCTCGATCGAGATTTCGATGGACTCGGGCAGCTTCATGGCCTCGGCCTCGACCGACAGCACGGTAGCCTCCTGGGTGACCAGGGTTCCCGCGGCGGCATCGCCGGTGAGGACGACCGGCACGTCGACGACGACCTTCTCGCCGCGCTTGACGATCAGCAGGTCGGCGTGCTCGATGTAGCGGCGGATGGGGTGCACGACCACCGACTTGGTCATCGCCACCTCCTTCTTGCCGTCGATCTCCAGCTCCAGCACGGCGTTGGTGCCGTGCTCGCGCAGGATCGCGGCGAAGGCCTGGGCGTTGACCGCCAGGTGCTTCGGCGCCTCACCGTGGCCGTACAGGACGGCGGGAACGTTGCCGTCGCGACGGGTGCGGCGCGCGGCGCCCTTGCCGAATTCGGTGCGGGTCTGAGCTGCGAGGACGCTGACGTCGGACATGACTGAAATACTCTCCTACGGCTTTCCGGGGCGGACGGTGTGCTGGCCAGGTACTGTCCTGATTCGGACGGCCCTGGCGAAAGGGTCTGCTCGTCGGGCGATGACCGCACGACAACGGCCGGAAGCCGAGCCGCGTCGATCACGGTGTGCACTGGGTGCGACACCCTCGCCGAGACAACCTGAGAACAATAGCATGTAGCGGAAACCGCTTCCGCGCCGCACCCCGATGCGGTATTGCACGCCGAACGGACACCGGTCCATCGTCGGCCCCGGCCGGTTCAGGCGGATTCGGCGCGGAAGTGCGCGGCATGGCAATCCACGTAGCGGCGGCCGGAACGCATCGCCACCCGGATCACCCCGGTGCGGCCGCGATAGACCCGGCCGTCCGGCGAGCGGGTCCCTTCCGGATGAATGCCCCACACCCCGCCGGATTCCAGAATCTCGACCGCCGCGCCGGCTGGTGCTGCGAACGGTCGCCCGACACCCGGCCGACTGACCTGGCACCTACCGGATGCCCAGCACACCGGCCCTGACCGGCGGCTTTCCCCACGGCACTGGCCGCCCGGCGCGGGCCGGACGGGCCTGTTCCCGTATTCTGATGCTTTGCCCTGTCCCGCGAAGAGGAGCCGATCGGTGAATTCCCCCTCAGCCAGCACGACCACATCCGGGCGGGTGGCGCAGGAGGCGGAACGGCGGCGCACCTTCGCGGTGATCTCCCATCCCGACGCGGGTAAATCGACGCTCACCGAGGCCCTGGCCCTGCACGCGAAGATGATTTCCGAGGCCGGCGCCATCCACGGAAAATCCGGCCGGAGATCCACCGTTTCCGACTGGATGGAAATGGAGAAGGCACGCGGTATTTCCGTCAGCTCGACGGCGCTGCAGTTCGAGTACGGCGAGTGCGTGATCAATCTGGTCGACACGCCCGGCCACTCCGATTTCTCCGAGGACACCTACCGGGTGCTGACGGCCGTCGACGCCGCGGTCATGCTCATCGATGCCGCCAAGGGCCTGGAGCCGCAGACCCTCAAACTGTTCCAGGTCTGCCGCCACCGCGGCATCCCGGTGATCACCGTGATCAACAAGTGGGACCGCCCGGGACGGGCGCCGCTGGAACTGCTCGACGAGATCAGCGAGCGAATCGGCCTGACCCCCACGCCGCTGTTCCTGCCGGTCGGCATCGCGGGTGATTTCCGCGGCCTGCTGCGCCGCGGTCCCGAGGGCGCCGCCACCGAATACATCCACTTCACCCGCACCGCGGGTGGCGCGACCATCGCGCCGGAGGAGTCGTATTCGCCCGAGCAAGCCGCCGCTCGCGAGGGCGAACCGTGGGAGACCGCGGCCGAGGAGAGCGAACTGCTCTCGGCCACCGGCCAGGACCACGATCAGGAACTGTTCCTCGCCGGGCAGACCTCACCGGTCATCTACGCCTCGGCGGTGCTGAACTTCGGCGTGCGCCAACTGCTCGACACCCTGGTGGCGCTGGCCCCGCCGCCCGGCCCGCGCGCCGACGTCGACGGCGCACCGCGACAGCCGGCCGACCCGTTCAGCGCGGTCGTCTTCAAGGTGCAGGCCGGTATGGACGCCGCGCATCGCGACCGGCTGGCGTTCATGCGCATCGTCTCCGGAGAATTCGAGCGCGGCATGGTCGTCACGCACGCCCAGACCGGACGCCCGTTCGCGACCAAATACGCGCTCACCGTCTTCGGCCGCGAACGCGCCACCGTCGACACCGCCTACCCCGGCGATGTGGTCGGTCTGGTCAACGCGACCGCCCTCGCCCCCGGGCACACGCTGTTCGTGGACAAAAAGGTGGAGTTCCCGCCGATTCCGTCCTTCGCGCCGGAACATTTCGCCACCCTGCGCGCGCGTAGCGCGGGCAAGTACAAGCAGTTCCGCAAGGCCATCGATCAGCTCGACTCCGAGGGCGTGGTGCAGGTGCTGCGCAACGATCTGCGCGGCGACGCCTCTCCGGTGCTGGCGGCGGTCGGCCCGATGCAGTTCGAGGTGGTCACCGCCCGCATGCAGGCCGAATTCAACGTCGAAACGCAGCTGGACTTCCTGCCCTATCAGCTGGCCCGGCGCACCGACGCCGCCTCCTCGCCGGAGCTGGACCGCCAGCGCGGCGTCGAGGTCTTCACCCGCACCGACGGCGTGATCCTGGCCCTGTTCAGCGACAAGTGGCGGCTGCAGTACATCGAGAAGGAAATGTCGGGCCTGACCCTGGAACCCCTCGTCGCGACCGCGGACTGACTGCGTGGCCGGATCACGCAGGGCCCCGCCAGATCGCCGATAAACCGGTACTGGCCGGTTCACCATTGGCGCATCGTAGACCTTGGTGGTTTTCGGCCCGCCTCGATTTTGGACTGACGGAGCGAGGGAGCGCAGCGACTGAGCGGAGGAGGGAAAAATCGAGGCCCAGGGGGCCGAAAACCCGCGTCGGCGAAGCCGTCGCCGAAAACTCAGCCGATCGCCTCGTCCGGTTCTTCCTCGACCGACCCGCCCGGAGTGTCCTCGATATTCGACACCACGGCCGGGATATCGGGCACCGAACCCGGTTCACCGGTGATCACGCCCCACCGGCTGGCGGTCAGGCGCAGACTCGGCAGGTCCGACAGCGACAGCACCACCTCGTAGGTCCGCTCGTATCCGGTGTGGGCGATACGCCACTGGCCGTCGTCGCAGCGCACATACCGGTCGTTGTAGAACGCCGCCCCGCGCAGCAGCATGTTGTGACCGGGAATGAGCACGGTGTCGGCCAGGTACCAGGTGCCGGTCGCCGAATCGCCGTCGATATCGATCTCGGGATGGTCGCACCGATGTTCGGTGATGACGTGGGGCCCGAGGGTATTGCGCATGAACGCCAGGAACGCATCACGCGACTCGAACTGCAGGTACTCGCTGTAGGTCGCCGTCGCCTCCGGGATCATCGTGTCGGCGAAGTCTTCCCACGATTTGGTGTCGAGTGCTCTCAGGTACCGGAACTTCAGCCGGCTGATCGCGGAGACGGCATCGGAATCCATACCTCAACAATCCCACCGGATCCGGCGAATCTGCGCAGATCGGAAAATCTGTATCGTATCGCTACACAGCGTTGACCGGCGGCCGCGGGTCAGGACCCGTTGATGGTGAAGCAGGTCTTGCAGAAGTCCTCGCCGAATTCGGTGAGGCGCAAGCTCTTTCGCACGATCTTGGGCACCCGGCCGGCCTGCTTGAGCGCCGATTCCACGATCGGCTGGACCTCGAGCACCATATAACGGCTCAACACCACCGGATCGTCGGAAGTGGTCAGCAGACCGAGCCGGTTCAGGTTGATCAAATACAGCCGCGACCGGTCCGGATACCGCACGCCGGCCTGCTCCGGCACCGAGGTCAGATCTCCCGCGACCAGCTCGGAACCGATCCCCAGCGGCCGGTTGGTGCGCACGTCGACCGAGGGCTGCGGGCCGTTGATGGCCATGAACCGCAGAATCCGCGCCTCGTCCGAGGACAGCTGATCGAGAATGCGGTCGTAGGCCGGATGGACTTCCTCGGTGAAGTACACATCGGCCGAGCGCGCGAGCAGATTGTCGCCGCGGCGGCGCAGATCGACCAGGGTCGAGGAGCGGACCAGCCCGCCGGTCGACGGGCCGGGCGCCTGGCCGTTGGTGGGGACGTAGCTGACGATCTCGCGCACCGAACCCTCGGTGACGCCGAGGACGCTGCGGGCGACGGACTGCAGTGCGGCTCCGGTGCGTTCGGCGATCTCGGTGGAGGATTCGCCGTCCAGCGCGGCCTGGGCGATCTGCTTGGTGACCTCGAGACCGGTGCCGACGGCCCACTGGCCGCCGCGGACCGCGGTCCCGGCTGCCAGGCCGGCAGCCCGGAAGACGCCGCGGATCATGCGGGCTTCGTTGCTGATCTGCCGCTTCTCCACGTCCGAGCTGCGTTCCACAGCGCGGGAACCGGGTCGGACCACATCCTGTCCGGTCCTGTCGTCTGTCACGTCATTCTCCGAATATCGCCAGGTGAACGAATCCGCTCACATATTCTTACCGCACCCCGAAGGCCACCGGCCATGTTCGGCGGCTCTCGGCCATGAGCACCGACACCCGCACAGCGATAGCGGCATGAATGTGGTTCCGGTCATTCTTGCGGCTGCCGCTGTCCGGTGCGACATTCCGATCGCACGATGTGATCGAAGTCTCCGCCGATACGCTACCGTGTAGCGGCTTCCAACCCGAATTGGATGGCGACTTCCGCGGCGGCCTCCGTGGTTACGCTCGCTGCCGCCTCCGGCCGCGTCGCTACAGCCGCGGAATTGCATGGCGACTTCCGCGGCGGCCTCCGTGGTTACGCTCGCTGCCGCCTCCGGCCGCGTCGCTCCGGTCGCAATTGGACCCGTTTCCGGAATTCACAGTAAGGTTCGCCTGGCCGACGGGGTACGTTGTAGTGCCGGTGTGACGGCGGTCACCGGTAAGGGGTCGGCAGGAGGGTGTCGTGCTGGATAGTTTGCTGGGTTTTCACCCGACGATTTTGCTGGAACTGATCACGATCCCCCTCTTCACGGGTGTCATCGGCTATATCACCAACTGGACCGGCATCCTGATGCTGTTCAAGCCGCTACGCTTTCACGGGTTTCGGGTACCGGGTCTGAAATGGTTGTTCCCCTATCTTCCCAAGCGCATTCAGGTGCTGCCGCTGCTGCAGTACGACGGCCGCATGGGCTGGCAG
Source organism: Nocardia sp. 852002-20019_SCH5090214 (assembly GCF_001665865.1). Taxonomy (NCBI): domain Bacteria; kingdom Bacillati; phylum Actinomycetota; class Actinomycetes; order Mycobacteriales; family Nocardiaceae; genus Nocardia; species Nocardia sp. 852002-20019_SCH5090214. Next base: position 37,442 of record NZ_LZMK01000078.1, read on the forward strand.
GGAATCGTGCCCTCGCGCGCGGACAAGATGGCCTCGATCGCGGTCGACAAAGGGCTCTCGAAACTCGGCAGCGTCGCCGACTTCTATCGCGAACTGGAGCCCGATGAACTGGCCGCGCATCTGACCGATATGGCGCAGTCGCAGATCCGCGACATCGTCGAGGAGATTGCCCGCCGGGAACATCCGCAGCTCTGGTACAACCTGCCCGCGCAGGTCCGGGAGTTGGTACACGAGCGGGTCCGGGAACAACTTCCGGATATCCTCAAGGAACTGACCGACGAACTCGGGTCGAACATCGAACAACTGCTCGATGTCAAACAGATGGTGATCCGATATTTCCAATCGCGGCCGCAGTTGCTCAACACCGTATTTCAGGTGCTGGGCGCCAAGGAGTTGCGGTTCATGCAGAACTTCGGCTTCTATTTCGGCGCGCCGATGGGTCTGGTGCTCGTCGCGGTGCTGCATCTGACGCATTGGTCGCCGCTGGTGGTGCTGCCGGTCGGCGGTGTGATCATCGGCTGGGTGGTCAACTGGATCGGGCTCAACATGATCTTCGAACCCGCCTATCCGAAGTGGTGGTGCCCGTGGCGGCAGGGTCTGCTGATCAAGCGGCAGCCCGAAATCACCGAGGGCTATGCCGAATTGGTGGCCACCCAGATCATCACGATCGCCAATGTCGGTGACGAACTGCTGAACGGCCCGCGCTCGGACCGCACCATGCAGGTTCTCGAGGACACCCTGCGCCCGGCCACCGACCGCGCGCTCGGGCCGATGCGCGGGGCGCTGAAGTTCGTGATCGGCAGTCGCGACTACGCGACCCTGCAGAACCGCTTCACCGACGAGGCCAAATCGCTGGCACCGGCCGCCTTCGCCGATCCCGGATTCAACGCCCAGCAGAGCCGGCAGGTCAGCCAGTACATCGCCAAGCAGATGGCGGCGCTGAAACCGCCGGACTTCGTCGACATGCTGCGCGCGGCGATCAAACAGGACGAGTGGCTTTTGTTCGTCCATGGCGGTGTGCTGGGGCTCATCGCCGGTTACGCTCATCTTCTGATCTTCGGAACGGAAGTAGCGAACGTATGGCTGTGAGCGGATCCGCGCCGGAAACCGGTGACGGCGCCGAGTTTTCGATCGAATACGCCGAGGTGGTGGCCGAATCCGGCGCCGACGCGGCGGCCGGTACCGGTGCGACCGAAATCGAGACGGTCTTCCCCGACCCGGACGCACGCTCCACCGACCTCGTCGCGCGCCGGTCGGCCGAATTGATGCTGTCCGAGGATGCCCGCCCGGGCTGGGCGGGTCCCGTGCGCACCACGACCGGTGTGGTGCGGGTGGCGCTCTCCGCGGTGACCGAGGCCGCGGCCTGGGGCCTGGGCACCGCAGTGGGGGTGACGGCCACGGTGGTGCGCGGCAGCATGTCCGGGCAGCCGCCGCGGCATGTGCTCTCCGAGGCCGGCGAGCAGGTTCGCGACTCGGTGCGGCGGGCGCTCGGTATCGATGCCGCACCCGCGGGCGCCCCCACCGGCTCGGCGCCGAGCCTGCGCGATCGCGGCGCCGAACTGCTGCGCCGCTCGGCCGATGTGCACTGCGAGGACAGCGACCATCCGGCCTTCGCGCGCATCCTCGCCGAACTGGCTCCCGACGAGGCCCGGATCCTGCGCTTCCTCTACCTCGACGGGCCGCAGCCGGCGCTCGACATCCGCACCGGGCGGCCGTTGAGTTCGGGCACCCAGCGCATCGAGGTCGGCATGTCGCTGATCGGCGAGACCGCGGCGCTGCGCTTCCCCGACCGGGCGATCACCTATCTGACCAATCTGCGCCGCCTCGGCCTCATCACCGTCGAGGGCGATCAGCTGGACAACCCGGCCCGCTATCAGTTGCTCGAATCACAGCCCGAGGTGCGGCGGTTGCTCAAGCGCGGATTCGGCACCAAGGTCGCCTACCGCAGCATCGCGCTCACCTCGTTCGGCACGGATTTCACCTGTGCGTGCCTGCCGGTGCCGCCACTGGGCCACGCGCTCTGAAACGCGATAGAACCACCGCGCACACTCATCGGACATTCCACAACCCGCCCGCGCTACCGCATGCGGTCGTGGTCGAGACATTGGAGCGGGCCCTGCGCGATCGCACCGCCGAAGGGGAGGCCGCGGACGTCCTGGTCGGAAGCGCGTTGAACGACGAGGACCGAGATTTCGTCGAACACTGGTGTATGCAGGTCGGGACGCGCGCAGTCTCGGGAAGTCCACTGCTCGGGCTGGCCGTACTGTGCCTGGGGCACACCGCGCGACGATTCGGCCACCTCGGTGTCGACGCCGTGGCGCTGGTGAAATCCCTTGCGGCCCGGGCCGAAGCGGACCCTTCGGATGTCGACGGCCGGGCTCTCGACGGATACGACGACGTTCGGGACTTCCTGCACCTGTGGTGAGGCCGGAGGCCCCGGCCGCCGCCGACGGTCGTAACTGCCTACCCCACCTCTTCGGCGAGTTCCAACCAGCGCATCTCGGTTGATTCCTTCTCGGCCTGCACCTGCTTCAGTTCCGCGCCGAGGCTCACCAGCTTCTCCGGATCGGTGGCGGCTTCGGCCAGTGCGGTGTGCAGGCGTTCCTCCCGCTCGCCGAGTTTCTCCAGGGTCCGCTCCAGCCGGCCGAACTCCTTGCGCGCGGCGCGGTAGGCGGCGGAATCGGTTGCGGGAGCGGAAGTTTCGGTCGGCGTGGAGGTTCCGGTGGGGCGGCGCGCGGTGTCGGCGAGGGCCGCGCGGCGACGCAGGTACTCCTCGATCCCGCCGGGCAGGTTGGTGAGCTTGCCGTCGCCGAACAGCGCCCAGGTGGAGTCGCTGATGCGCTCGATCAGATACCGGTCGTGGCTGATCACGACCAGGGTGCCGGGCCAGCCGTCGAGCAGGTCCTCGAGTTGCTGCAGGGTGTCGATGTCGAGGTCGTTGGTGGGCTCGTCGAGCAGCAGGACGTTCGGCTCACTCATCAGGATGCGGGTCAGTTGCAGGCGGCGGCGCTCACCGCCGGACAGGTCACCGACCGGAGTGCGCTGTTTGGCCGGTGTGAATCCGAGCCGTTCGGCGAGCTGCCCGGCGCTGATCTCCTTGTCTCCCAGCCAGGTTCGCTCGGCGACATCGGACACCGCTTCCAGCACCCGCATGTCGGTGGGCAGATCGTCGAGTTCCTGCCGCAGCCAGCCGATCCGGACGGTCTGGCCCTGAATCCGCTTACCGGCCGCCGGTTCCGCGTCACCGGCGAGAGCGCGCAACAGGGTGGTCTTGCCCGATCCGTTCACCCCGACCAGGCCGACCCGCTCTCCCGGCGCCAACCGCCAGGTCAGATCGCGCACCAATTCGCGGCCGTCGGGGGTGGTGAGGGTGGCGTCCTCGAGTTCGATCACCACGCGGCCCAGGCGTTTCCGTGCGAAGGAGGCCAGCTGCACGGTGTCGCGCGGCGGCGGCACATCGGCGATCAGGGCCTCGGCGGCCTCGACTCGGTAGCGTGGCTTCGAGGTACGGGCCTGCGGTCCGCGACGCAGCCAGGCCAATTCCTTGCGGGCCAGATTGCGGCGGCGCGCCTCGGTGGCATCGGCCTGGCGGGCCCGCTCGGCGCGGGCGAAGATCCAGTCGTTGTAGCCGCCCTCATAGCTTTCGACCTTGCCGCCCACCACTTCCCAGGTGCGGGTGGCGACGGTGTCGAGGAACCAGCGATCGTGGGTGACCACCACGAGTGCGCTGCGGCGCGCCAGCAGATGTTCGGCCAGCCACTGCACACCCTCGACGTCGAGGTGGTTGGTGGGCTCGTCGAGGACCAGCAGATCAAGTTCGCGCACCAGCGCGGCGGCCAGCGCCACACGGCGGCGCTCGCCACCGGACAGATTCGCGACCGAGGTGTCCATGCCCAGATCCGCGATGCCGATACCGTCGAGCACGCTGCGGATGCGCGGATTGGCGGCCCACTCGTGTTCGGCGACGCCGTCCGTGCGCGCGTCCTCGGCGAGCCCGGCCAGCACCACCTCGCCGACGGTGGCCCCTTCCGGCAGCACACCGCGCTGAGTCACCGCCGCCATGCGCAGGCCGTTGATCCGGCTCACCCGCCCGCTGTCGGGCTGCTCGAGCCCGGTCAGCACCTCGAGCAGTGTGGTCTTCCCCCCGCCGTTGAGACCGACGACCCCGATCCGCTCACCCTCCTGCACGCCGAGGGACACGTTGTCCAGCAGCGGGGTGATTCCGAAGCTTTTGTGGACCTGCTCCAGATTGATCAGATTCGCCAAGGGGTCAGTCCTCTCCGAGTATGGCGGGGCCTCCGGGTGTGCCACGAGCTCGGCGGATCCGGCCGCGTCGAGCGCGCCGGCTGCGCTCCCGCAGCGGCGGGACCACGCCCGTCGGCTTCACCCTGAAGGTTACGGCACGAGGGTGCGCACTTCCGGCGCGGGTGAGCCGGGCGCGAGTCCGCCTCTCGCGGATCACACCAAACGCACGCGGATGGCGGCGCGGCCACACATGCACACGGTTCTCGGCTCCGCGCTTACCGTAACCGTCCCACTGCGGCCGTTTCCCTCCTCTGCGGCGGACCGAACCGCAGCGGTACCGCGTGGCTCCACATGGATCGCGGTTGCGAAAAAGGTTGAGGCATAGGTACTCTGCGGGCAATCCAAATGGGCTCTCCAGAAGTATGGCCGTAGTGCGGGAGCCCCGCCTCGTGAGGGCGCGGAGTGGGCGGCGCTGACTTGCCGACCCCACATTCGGAGGATTCTCATGACCGACTCGTCATCCGCCATTGCCACCTCGTCACCCGGCGACCGTGCAGGCGACAGTTCCGGGCAGCCGGACGCACTGCGCACAGCCCACGGCGTGAAGGTCGGCATCGGGCTGCCGATCGCCGCCCCACAGTCACTCGTCGCATGGGCCGAGCGGGCCGAATCGGGCCCGTTCTCCACCCTCGGACTGCTCGATCGACTGGTCTACGACAATCCGGAACCCCTTGTGACACTTGCGCATCTGGCCGGTGCGACGCAGCGGATCCGATTGCAGACCGAAGTGCTCCTCGCGCCACTGCGGGAGACCGCGCTGCTCGCGAAACAGGTCGCCACCCTCGACCGGCTCTCGGGCGGCCGATTCACCCTGGGGCTCGGTGTCGGCGGCCGCGCCGACGACCATGAAGCGTCCGGGACGCAATTGCGCACGCGCGGAAAGCGATTGGACGAGCAGATCGCGACGATGCGCAGACTCTGGTCCGGTGAACCCTACAGCGAGAATTGCGCCGCGATCGGCCCGCTGCCGCACACCTCCGGCGGTCCGGAACTGCTGTTCGGCGGATTCCAGCCCGCCGCGCTGGAACGCGTCGCACGCTGGGGCGGCGGATTCCTCGCCGCGGCCGCACCCTCGTGGGCGCCGGGCCTGTTCGACACCGTGCGGCGGTTCTGGCGCGACTACGATCGCCCGGGTTCACCGCGCATCGTCGCGCAGGTCAACGTGGCCCTGGGTCCGCGGCACGTCATCGACGACGCCCGCGCCGCCATGTCGGCGTACTACGCCTTCAGCGACTACGGCGCGAACATGGTCGAGGGCATGCTCACCACCCCGGAGCAGATCCGCACGGTCACAAAGCAATTCGCCGATCTGGGCGCCGACGAAGTGATCTTCTACTGCTACGGGCGAGACCCGGAACAGGTCGACCGCCTCGCCGACACTCTCAGCTGAACGGTCGTACGTAGCTACCGGCCGGCGCCGACCCGCACGCGACGATCGGCGCCGGCTCGTCACGTCCGGTCAGTGACGCCCGTCGGCCAGCACACGCGCACCGGGCACCGGACCGGTCGCGGTGCGGACGCTGCGGCACACCCCGGCGCCGGAGAGTTCGGCCGAGACCTCCACCGCATCGTCCTCACTACCGCACAGGAAGGCACAGGTGGGCCCCGAACCGGAGACGATTCCGGCGAGGGCGCCCGCCTCGACGCCGGCACGCAGGGTGCGGCGCAGGGCCGGATTCAGCGACAGGGCGGCGGCCTGCAGATCGTTGCCGAGCAGGGGCGCGAGCTGGGCGGGGTCGCCGGAGGCCAACGCCTGCAGCAATTCCTGCGGGTCGCCGAGGCGCGGCGGATCGCCGTTCTCGCGCAACCGGTCCAGTTCGCCGAACACCTTCGGCGTCGACAGCCCCTCCTTCGCCAATGCCAGCACCCAGTGAAAAGTGTTGCGCGACAACACCGGAAGCAGTTTCTCACCACGGCCGCGGCCCAGTGCGGTGCCGCCGTGCAGCGCGAAGGGCACATCGCTGCCGAGTTCGGCCGCGACCTCGGCCAACTGGTCGCGCGACATCTCCAGCCCCCACAATTCGTTGAGCCCCACCAGCGTCGCGGCGGCATCCGCGCTGCCGCCGGCCATCCCCCCGGCCACCGGGATACCCTTCTCGATCTCGATCTCCACCAGCGGAGCGCGGCCGGCCAGATGCCCGAGCCGGACGGCGGCCTGCCACACCAGGTTCGTGCGATCGGTGGGCACCTGGGCGGCGCCCTCCCCGTGCACGGTCACGGCCAGCGATCCGGCCGGAGCGATCCGCACATCGTCGGCCAGCGACAACGCCTGGAAGACCGTGGTCAGTTCGTGGTATCCGTCGCTACGCAGGTCATCGACCCCCAGATGAAGGTTCACCTTGGAGGGGGCGCGGACGACCACGGAACTGGGTACTACAGACAGCACGGGGCTAGGTTATCCGTCCGCGCGGCAAACGGTCGGTTTGCCGCGCGACGCGGGGCTCCCGCAGCTGGGGACTCGCCGGACACCGGCCGCCGCGCCAGGCAGCCGACGCCGAATTGCCGGCCGACGCCAGGCCGATTACCTGCGCGGACGGGTGTCGCCGGAGATGCGCGCCACCGCGGGCGAAATTCCCCGTCGTCCCCCTTGCGCCGGGTACCCATGGGGGGTATGTTCATTGATGTCAGGGGATACCCCCTCACCGTATAAGAGCGAGCGAAGGAAGCGATCATGGCTACCAGCACCTACACCGTCACCGGGATGACCTGCGGCCACTGCGTGGCGTCGGTGCAGAAGGAGATCGGCAAGATCGACGGCGTCACCAGCGTCGACGTAGACCTCGCCTCCGGCCGCGTCCAGGTCGAATCCGCCGCACCGCTGACGGACGCCGAGGTCGTCGCCGCCGTCGACGAGGCGGGATATCAGGTGGCGAGCTGAATGAACGACAGACTGAAGTTCGCGGCATTCGGCGGCGGACTGGTCGTGTTGTTCGGGGCCGCGCTCGGCATCGGCGCCCTGGTGGGCGATCCGGCCGAGCCGGCCCCCGGCCACGGCACCGGACTTCAGGCCACCCAGGAGGGATACACCCTCTCCGAGGTGAGCGCACCTACCGAACCTCGGACCCCCGGCACCCTCCGATTCCGGATCACCGGCCCCGACGGCGCACCGGTCACCCAGTACACCGATCTGCACGAGCGGGACCTGCATCTGATCGCCGTCCGCTCCGATACCACCGAATACCGGCACGTGCACCCGGTCCGCGACGACACCGGCACCTGGTCGATCGATTGGACGTGGGCCCAGCCGGGCACCTATCGCATCTTCGCCGATTCCCGGCCCACGGCGGCGCCGGATGAACTGGTGCTCAGCCGCACCGTCACCGTGACCGGCGCGACCGCCGATCGGCCCCTGCCGCCGGTCTCGCGCACCACCACCGTCGACGGCTACCAGGTTCGCATGGACGGCGATCTCTCGACCTCCGGCGGCGAGGTGGGATTCACCGTCACCCGCGACGGGCGGCCGGTCACCGATCTGCAACCCTATCTGGGTGCCTACGGGCATCTGGTCGCACTGCGCGGGAACGATCTGTCCTACCTTCATGTTCATCCCGAAGGAGAGGTCGGCTCGACACCCGCCGGGCCGCGGGTCGCCTTCCATGCCCAAGCGCCCAGTACCGGCGCCTTCCGGCTCTACCTGGACTTCGCCCACGGCGGCGCGGTTCACACGGCGGAATTCACCGCCGAGGCGGTAACCGGGCAGCAGAGCGGGCACCACGACAACGAGCACAACAACGGAGAGCACGGAGGAGGTCACCAATGAGCGCGCCCACGACAGAGCGCTCCGTCGAGCTGGATATCGGTGGCATGACCTGCGCCTCCTGCGCCGCACGCATCGAGAAGAAACTGAACCGGATCGAGGGCGTCACCGCCACGGTCAACTACGCCACCGAGAAGGCGAAGGTCAGCTTCCCCGAAACGGTGACGCCGGATCAACTCATCGAACGTGTCGTCGACACCGGCTACACCGCCACCGTCCACGACACGCGTCCCGCGCACACCGCTGCGGCCGAAGAGGTTTCCACCGATTCGCCGCTACGGCAACTGCGGCATCGGCTGCTGGTGAGCCTCGCGCTGGCGCTTCCGGTCATCGCCCTGGCGATGATTCCGGCGCTGCAATTCCGGAACTGGCAATGGCTTTCGCTGACGCTGGCCACGCCGGTCGTGTTCTGGGGCGGCGCCGCCTTCCATCGCGCCGCGTGGATCAACGCCCGGCACGCCACCGCCACCATGGACACCCTGATCTCGCTGGGCACCCTGGCGGCCTACTCGTGGTCGGTGTACGCGCTGTTCTTCGGCGATGCCGGAATGCCGGGTATGAAGCACGGCTTCAGCTTCGCGGTCGAGCGCTCCGCGTCGGCGTCGAACATCTACTTCGAGGTCGCGGCCGGTGTGATCGTCTTCATCCTGGCCGGGCGGTATTTCGAGACCCGTGCCAAGGAGCGGGCCGGTTCGGCACTGCGGGCGCTGCTGGAACTCGGCGCCAAGGATGTGGCGGTACTGCGCGACGGCGTCGAACACCGAATTCCGGTGTCGGAGTTGCGCGTCGACGATGTGTTCCTGGTGCGTCCGGGTGAGAAGGTCGCCACCGACGGTGTGGTCACCGACGGTAATTCGGCTATCGACATGAGCATGCTGACCGGTGAATCGGTGCCGGTCGAGGTGGGCCCGGGCGATCCGGTGATCGGCGCGACCGTCAACGCCGGCGGGGTGCTGACCGTGCGGGCCACCCGGATCGGCGCCGACACCCAGCTGGCGCAGATGGCCGCACTGGTGGAAGAGGCGCAGAACGGCAAGGCGCCCGTGCAGCGGCTGGCCGACCGGGTCGCCGGCGTGTTCGTCCCGATCGTGATCGCGATTTCGGTTGCCACACTGGGCTTCTGGCTCGGCAGCGGCGCCGCGGTGGCGGTGGCCTTCGGCGCGGCGGTCGCGGTGCTGATCATCGCCTGCCCGTGCGCGCTCGGCCTGGCCACACCTACCGCACTGCTGGTCGGCACCGGCCGGGGCGCCCAGCTCGGCGTCCTGATCAAGGGTCCGCAGGTGCTGGAATCGACCCGGCGCATCGACACCGTCGTGCTGGACAAGACCGGAACGGTCACGACCGGCACCATGTCGCTGGCCGAGGTCATCCCGGCCGAGGGCCAGGATCGCGACGAGCTGCTGGCCGTCGCCGCGGCGGTGGAACACAGATCCGAACACCCGGTGGCCCGGGCGGTGGTGCGGGGCGCCGCCGAACAGGGTCTGGCCGAGGAGCCGGTGCAGCAGTTCGTGAGCCACGGCGGTAAGGGCGTGCAGGGTCTGGTCGGGGAGCGCGCGGTCGTGATCGGCCGCACCGAACTGCTCGCGGATTGGTCGATCCCGCTGCCGGAGTCGTTGGCGCAGGCCAAGTCCGAAGCCGAGACCGCCGGGCGTACGGCGATCGTTGTGGCCTGGGACGGGCAGGCGCGCGGTGTGCTGGTCATCGCCGATGCGATCAAGGGCTCGAGCGCCGAGGCCATCGCGGACATGCGGTCGCTGGGACTGACGCCGGTGCTCTTGACCGGTGACAATGCCGCGACCGCGCGCACGGTGGCCGATCAGGTCGGCATCGACGAGGTGATCGCCGAGGTGCTGCCCGCCGACAAACTCGACGTGGTGAAGCGCCTGCAGGATCAGGGCAAGGTCGTCGCGATGGTCGGCGACGGCGTCAACGACGCGGCCGCTCTCGCCCAGGCCGACCTGGGCCTGGCGATGGGCACCGGCACCGACGTGGCGATCGAGGCCGGCGACATCACGCTCGTCCGCGGCGATCTGCGGACGGTCGGCACGGCGATCCGGCTCTCCCGGGCCACCCTGCGCACCATCAAGGGCAACCTGTTCTGGGCGTTCGGCTACAACGTGGCGGCGATTCCGCTGGCGGCGGCCGGACTGCTCAACCCGATGCTCGCGGGTGCGGCCATGGCCCTGTCGAGTGTGTTCGTGGTGAGCAACAGCCTGCGCCTGCGGCGCTTCCGCTGAACGAATCCGCCGAATGTCCCGTCCGATCGGACGGGACATTCGGCGTTCCCGCCCCGGTCCGCCATACTTTCCGTCCGAAGAGAAGAATGCGCTGTCGCGTCGGCCTGTTTCCCAGCGACCGGCCGCGCACGAGGACAAGGCAGGGACCACATGAGCATCCTGTTCGGGATCGGTTTGGTGATCTGGTTCGTCAGCATCGCCGCGATGTTTCTCGCACGCGCCCTCGACGACCACAGACAGCAGGTCTTCCGGGCGAGCCTGGCACTGTGCGCGGTGGGCTCGATACTCCTCGCCATCGGCACGCCCTTCGTCAGCGGCAATTCGATGAATAAGAACATACTGGTCAGCGGCGGATTCACCGTGATGGCGTCCCTCTGCGCCTACTCGGTCCTGATCACCCGCCACCGCCCCGCCACTCCCCCGATACCGCTGCCGATCCCGTTGACCCCGCCGAGCGACAACCCCGCCGCCACCGCCGCGCCGGCACCCCGGTCACAAGACTTGCCGACCGCGGACTCCCGCCCACACGATCCGAGTCGCATGTGATCATCACACCTTTGCCCGGGTCCGCTGCCTGATCTTGACGTTAACCGCGGTTCAGGTTTTAGCGTCGGAGGCGACCGTTTCCCACCGAAGGGCGCCGCGATGAAGATCCTCGAAGTCGAGCTCACCACAACACATCTCGACGCCACGGCGGAGTTCTACCGCGACGTGCTCGAGCTTCCGGTGATCGCGCAGCCTGACGGTGTTGTCGTCGAGATCGGCTCCAGCAGATTGAGGGTGACCGCGGGCGCCGCCTTCGACGGCGTGCACCATCTCGCGTTCGGCATCTCGCCACACGACTTCGACCTGGCCCGCCGTTGGTTGCGGCAGCGGACCGAATTGCTCACGGTCGGCGGTTCCGACATCATCGACGGCCCGGAAGGATGGGATTCTCGATCGCTGTATCTCCGGGGGCCGGACGGAAGTCTGCTGGAACTGATTGCGCGCCAGGCCGATCGAGCGACCCCGGGCAGCCCGGGCGAAACCCCGCACCTGTTGTCGATCAGCGAGGTCGGCATCGGCGTGCCCGACGTGCGCCGGGCCGTACGCCACCTCGCCGAGGCCTTCGAACTCCCACCCTTCCCGCCACAACTATCCGAATTCGCCCCGATCGGCAGCCACGACGGGCTGCTCATCCTGGCACGGTCGGGCCGAATCTGGTTCCCCACCGAGGAAGACGTCCCCGCCACCGGACCGGTATCGGTCCGCATCGAATCCGCCGGCCACAGCGAAAAGATCGCTCTGACCGACGAAGCCGTCGTCCAGTGCGTTCAGACACACCCTGAATTCAATACGTACGGATAGACCTTGCCGTCGAATCCGTGCACGTACAACACCCACGGTTCGGAATCACAACGCCGCGACGATTCCTCGATCCGGAACGGAAGCGGCCACCGGCGTCCGCTGTCGTGCGGCTTTCCGTACCTGTTCTGCAGTTTGTCGAGCTCGGCGCTGTCGGCCGGCGCGGCAACGCGACCGTAGTCGGTGCCGTCGATACGAGGCGGAGGCGTGAACATCCATGTCCACGCCTCGTATCGGACCGTGGAGTAATAGAAGTCCACCGCACCGAGGACGACGACGGCGGCCACGCAGACAGCAAACACCAATTTCCGACGCATACCGATTCGCCTTCAGTCTCCGGGATAGTTGACTTTGATCATGTGATATTTGACCGGGAACGACGTCCAATCGCCCTGCTGCTGACCGGTGTCCGATGCCGTCTTGATCGAATCAGCAATAGCGGCAGCGTTGGCGGCGACGGTCTGAAGGCCTTCGATATCCCAGGACGTGACCTGATCTGGTCACCCCTGCTCGGCGAGGCGTACGAAGGCTGCTGTGTCGAGGGTTTCCCCCCGCGCGGTAGGCGCGATTCCCGCCGCGACCAATCGCCGTTCCGCCTCGGCGGGTGATCCCGCCCACCCCGCCAGGGCGGCGCGTAATGTCTTGCGGCGCTGCGCGAAAGCTGCGTCGATTACGGCGAACACGCGCTCGCGGTGGGCGGTGTCGAGCGACCACGGTGGGTCGGTGTAGCGCTCGATGCGGACCAGTCCCGACTCCACCTGCGGAACCGGCCAGAACACCTGGCGGCCGACGGCTCCCGCGCGGCGGACGGCGCCGAAGAATCCGGCTTTCACGCTCGGGACGCCGTAGATGCGGGAGCCGGGTTCGGCGGAGAGCCGGTCGGCCACCTCGGCCTGAACCATCACCAAAGCCGTTCGGATGCTGGGCAATTCGGCGAGCAGGTGCAGGAGCACGGGTACCGCTACGTTGTAGGGCAGGTTCGCGACCAGCGCCGTCGGCTCACCGGGGATATCGGTGGCCGACACGCGCAGCGCATCGCCGGGCACCACGGTCAGCCGGTCGGCGAGCCCGGTGGCGCGGTCGGACACGGTTTCCGGAAGATGCTGTGCGAGAACCGGATCCAGTTCCACCGCGACGACCCGATCCACGACGTCGAGCAGTGCCAGGGTCAGCGAGCCGAGTCCGGGGCCGACCTCGAGCACCACGTCGTCGCGTCCGACGCCGGCCGTGGCGACGATTCGCCGCACGGTGTTGGCGTCGTGCACGAAGTTCTGTCCGAGCTGTTTGGTCGGGCGCACGCCGAACCGTTCCGCCAGCACCCGCACTTCGGCGGGACCGAGCAGTTCGGCCAGGCCACGGGCTTCGCTCACAGGTTCGGACACGCCCGACAAGGTATCAGTGCGGCTAGGGCCGGTACGGCGTGGACTGCACCCGCGCGACGAACGCGTCGATCGCCGCCCACATCTGCGGATTCAGGTCGCAGTGCTGCCCGGTGCCGACCACCGATTGCGAGTCCACGCCGTTCGCGGCAAGCTGGGCGGCCAGCGCGGCGTGCAGCGGCGAGGGCACGGTGCGGTCGGTGGCGTTGAGCAGCAACAGGATCGGAGCGTCGTAGCCGCTCGTGGGCACGGCCAGATAGTCGGTGAGCACGGCCGTGAACCGCGGGTCGCCCAGCGGCCGCGACAGCAGATCGCCCAGCGATGCGCCGTTGACCTGCGCGATCATCCCGTCCAGGCACAGGCTGCCGATGCTGTCGAGCAGTTGGCGCCCACGCGGGCTCAGATAGCTGTCGACGTCGATATCGGGCCGGGTTTCCCGCATTCCGACGAGCACTCCGGCGATGAAGGCGGTGCTGCCGTCGCCGATCTCCGGAATATTCGGCACCCACGGCCCGGCGATGGGCAGAACGTGCTCCAGATCCGATTCGGGGTCGACCGCGATGGTCCCGCGGAAGTCCAGGTCGGGCGCATAGCTCTGCTGGAGATGACCCGTACCCAGAGCGGCCTGACCACCCTGCGACGCACCGACAGCGATCCAGGTGCGCGACAGCTGCGGATAGGTCGCACGCGCTGCCCGCAGCAGGTCGATGGTCGCGGTCGCCTCGGACTGCCGTTCCAGATACGGATGCGGACCGGTGTCGAACGCACCCAGCCCGAGATAGTCCGGCGCGACCACCGCGAATCCCTTGGACTGGAAGTACTGCAGGATGCGGTCTTCCTTGGCGCGGCCGGACGGGTAGGGCGCGGTACCCGGATTCGAGATGCCGCTGCATCCCATGCCGAGCCCGCTCGTGCCGTGGTCGTAGGCCACCACCGGCCAGCCACCCGCGGGCGGTTCGCCCGGCGGAAGGAACACCGCACCGCTGGCGGGGACGGGCTCACCGCGCGAGGTCGTCGTCCGATAGTCGAGTAGCGCCGCCCCGGTCATACCGTGCCAGCCGTCCGGCTGCGCGGTGACCGACACCGTCGTTCCGGCCGGCTCGGCAATGGCGTCCGGCACCGCGACGACCGAGCCGAGCGCCAACGCGGTGAACAGGGCCGCGACCACGAGCGGCCACCGCATTCGAGCCGAACATTTCGACAACCGCATGGCACCTCACATCATCTGGGATCTGCTGATTTTACGGTGCACACACCGCACGGTCCGGAAATCCCCAGGCCGGGGCGTCGCGGAGCGTTGACGTCAATTGATACACGTTCTAGTTTCGGTGTACTCGCGGAACAGGCGGTGGCACATCAGGTCTCACCGCACCCGAAGCAGCACGAGAGGACGGCCGCAATGATGCGCAGGCACGAGGGACGACGGGTGGTGGTGACCGGGGCGGGCTCGGAGATGTCGGCGCCCACCACATGCGCTCCCTCGGCGAGCATGCGCACCACGATGCCCCGCCCGATGCCCGAGCCCGGACTGAAGGAGACCGTGGCGGAGGTGGGCGCGGATCGCGAGCGGCTCCATACGGTCACCGTCGACGTGGCCGATCCGGAATCGGTGCGCCCGGCCGTCGCCGCGGCCGTCGACCATCTCGGCGGATTGGACGTGCTGGTCAACGCGGCCGGAATCATGCGTACCGCGCACACCCACGAGATGGCGTTCGAGAGCTGGAATCAGGTGATCGGCATCAACCTCACCGGCACCTTCCTGATGATGCAGGCGGCCATCCCGACGCTGCTGCAGTCCGAACATCCGGTGATCGTGAACTTCTCCTCCACCGCGGCACTCGGCGCGAATCCGTATATGGCCGCCTATGCCGCCTCCAAGGGCGGGGTGAACGCGATGACCCATGCGGTCGCGCTGGAGTATTCACAGAAGGGCCTGCGCGCGGTGAACATCGTCCCGGGCGGAATCACCAGCGGAATCACCAACAATCTGCAAACCCCCGAAGACGCCGACTGGAACCTCTTCTCCCGCCTGACCGGCTGGCTCAACGGCGGCGCCCTGGGCGAACCCGCCGACGTCGCCGGCGTGGTCGCCATGGTCGCCTCCGAGGACGGCCGCTACATCACCGGCTCGGAGATCCGCGTCGACGGCGGCGCCCTGATGTGACTAGCTGATTCCCAAGCGACTCGTGCACGCGGGCCAGGCACCCCAGCCCTGCCGGGCCCGCGTCACCTCGGCGATGGCGATCTGCTCTTCCCGGGTGGCGAGATCCGGCCGCTCGGCGTACTTCAGTCCGCCCTGCCGGGACCAGGTGCTCTGGTCGAACTGGATACCGCCGAAATACCCGTTGCCGGTATTGATCGCCCAGTTGCCACCGGATTCACACTTGGCCAGCGCGTCCCAGACCGCGCCGTCGCGCACGGGCGGAACTTCGGTACCGGGCTTGGCGCCCTTGCGGACGGTCTTGGGCTGGGCGGGGACGACGACGGTATGCCCGACGGCCTCACGCGAGGTTTCCTTGCCGTTGACGATCGAGACGGCGTAGGTGACGTCCTGCACCCCGGCCTTGCCGGGATTCTCGACGACGGTCCGGCTCATGTTGAGGTCGGTGTCCTCGATGACGTTCTCGGTCGGGTCGAGAGGTTCGCGTTCGGTGACCTTCTCGGTGTGCTTGCGGGTGACGGTGATCTTCATACCGTCGTGCAGCGGGGTGACGGCCACCGGCTCCACGGTGTCCTCGCCGGTCAGCGGCACGCCCTGTACCTGCAGCAGCTCCCCGACCGTCGGTGCCGCCAGCCGCACGTAGCTCATCGGTTCACCGTTGTCGGACAGCTGCACCGTGCGCGGGCTGGTGACGGCCAGCACGGCGCCCTGCAACGGCAGCGGGGTGGGACGCGAGGGCGAGACGAAAACGTCGCCGGGCAGCTGCAGTTGAGACAGTGCGTCGGCGACGGTGTACGCGGTGGTCCACACCTGTTTGGTCTTGCCGTCGAAGGTCAGCGAGAGCTGCCGGGCGCGATTGAGCGTGATGGTCGCACCGTTGACGACGTCGGCATCCCCGGACGGCGACACCGAGTCCTTACCGGCCAGCTTGTAGCCGCCGGCCTTGAGCACACCCTTCACACTCGCGGCCATCGTGGTGACGGTCGTGCGCTGACCGTCGACGACCAGGATGACGGTCTTGCGGCTGACGATCGCCAGACTCGCCCCGATGATCAGGGTGATCAGCATCGCGGCGATCGCCGCGTAGAGCAGCGGCGAGCGCGACGTGTTGATCCGCTGGAGAGCGGATATCCGAAACTCCGGCATGGTCACAATACGATAACGAGGGGGTCAGTCCCTGGCAACTACATGCCGTGGAACAGGGGATTTCCACATCACGATTCGATATCGACGATCCGGAAATATCACGACCGCGCAATCGTAAGTGAACTGGAGCACACCTCGCATTCCGGTCGCGAGTTATGTGACGCACCGCACGCGTGCGGCCTCAGCCCCGCTGCAACCGGTAGACCCGCTCTGCATTGGCGGTCGTGATCTCGGCCAGTGCCGCGGGATCCTGTTCGCGCAGTTCGGCCAGGGCGCGCACGGTGTAGGGCAGGCAGTACGGCTCGTTCGGCGCGCCCCGGAACGGGTGCGGCGTCAGGAACGGCGCATCGGTCTCCACCAGGATCTGCTCGTCCGGCACCAGCTTCGCGGCCTCGCGCAATTCGTGCGCGTTCCTGAAGCTCACCGTCCCGGAGAAGCTGAGCAGATACCCCTCGGCCACACAGGCCAGCGCCATATTGGCGTCGGAGGAGAAGCAGTGGAAGATCACCGTGTCCGGCGCACCCTCGTCCAGCAGGACCGCCAGCACGTCGTGATCTGCCTCGCGGTTGTGGATCATCAACGGCTTCCCCAGCCGTTTCGCGAGGTCGATATGCCAGCGGAAGCCCTCCACCTGATCCTCGATATCGGCACAGCCGTCGAGTTTGCCGGGCCAGTAGTAGTCGAGCCCGGTCTCGCCGACGGCGACCACGCGGGGGTCGGCGGCCAGCTTCTCCAGTTCGGCGCGGGCGGCATCGTCCAGGGCGTTCGCCCGGGTCGGATGCAGTGCGACCGCGGCGTACACACGCGGATCCCAGTGCGCGGCGTCGACGGCGAAGCGGGCGGCATCCAGGTCGTCGGCGATGGTCACCACCCGGCCGACACCGACCGCGGCGGCCCGATCCACCATGGCGGCAACCGATTCCGCGTCCTCGGCGCCGCAGGCATCGAGATGGGTGTGCGCGTCGATCAACGGCGACAGCGGTTCGGGCGGCTCGGGTGCGGGTCGTTTACCGGGCATCGGACCAGATTAGACACACCGCACCGACGGCAGGTGAACCCGGCGGGAGCGAGGAGTGGACGACGGGATATCGACGCGAGGGATTATCGGCGGCGGATTAGAGTGGACACACCATGAGCGCACCCGAACGCACGTCACCGGCCTTCTACATCACCACGGCGATCGCCTACCCCAACGGCGCGCCGCATATCGGCCATGCCTACGAGTACATCTCCACCGATACGCTGGCCCGGTTCAAGCGACTCGACGGCTACGACGTGTTCTTCATGACCGGCACCGACGAGCACGGCCAGAAGGTGCAGCAGGCCGCGCGCGCCGCCGGCGTCTCCGTGGAGGAATACGCCGCGCGCAATTCGGATGTGTTCGAACGCATGGACAAGGCGCTCGACATTTCCTACGACCGATTCATCCGCACCACCGACGAGGATCATCTCGCCGCCAGCATCGCGATCTGGGAGCGTATGCAGGCCAACGGCGATATCTACCTCGACACCTATTCGGGCTGGTACTCGGTGCGCGACGAGGCCTTCTACACCGAGGAGGAGACCACCGTCACCGAGGACGGGACGCGACTGGCGACCGAAACCCGGACCCCGGTGGAATGGACCGAGGAGTCGAACTACTTCTTCCGGTTGTCGAAATATCAGGACCGGCTGCTCGAACTGTACGAGAACACACCGGATTTCATTCTGCCCGCCACCCGGCGCAACGAAATCGTCAGCTACGTGAAGGCCGGCCTGAAGGATCTGTCGATTTCGCGCACCACCTTCGACTGGGGTGTGCCGGTGCCCGGTGATCCGGCGCACGTGATGTACGTGTGGGTGGACGCGCTCACCAACTATCTGACCGGTGTCGGATTCCCGAATACCGATTCGGCCGCCTTCCAACGGTTCTGGCCGGCGAATGTGCACATCATCGGCAAGGACATCACCCGGTTCCACACCGTCTACTGGCCGGCCTTCCTGATGTCGGCGGGTATCGAATTGCCGAAACGCGTTTTCGTGCACGGCTTCTTGTTCAACAAGGGCGAGAAGATGTCGAAATCGGTCGGCAATGTGGTGGACCCGCTGGCGCTGGTCGACCAGTACGGCCTCGACGCCGTGCGGTTCTTCCTGCTGCGCGAAATCTCCTACGGCCAGGACGGTTCCTACAGCCACGACGCCATCGTCGGGCGGATCAACACCGACCTGGCCAACGAATACGGCAATCTGGTGCAGCGCAGCCTGAAGATGGTGGCGCGCGACTTCGATTCGACCGTCCCGACTCCCGGCGAATTCACCGAGGCCGACCGGGAGCTGCTCGATCGCGCGAACGGCTTGCTGGAGCGCTGCCGCACCGAATTCGACGGCCAGCAACTACATCTGGCGCTCGAGGCGATCTGGCTGACCCTCGGCGAGACGAACAAGTACTTCTCCGCACAGCAGCCGTGGGCGCTGGCCAAATCGGGCACGCCCGAGGACGTGGCCCGCGAGGCGACCGTGCTGTACGTAACCCTCGAGGTGCTGCGGATCGTGTCGATCCTGGTGCAGCCGGTGATTCCGGGTTCGGCCGGGCGGATTCTGGACCAACTCGGCCAGACCGCGCGCACCTTCGCCGACATCGCCACACCGATCGAGGCCGGACTGGCCCTACCCGCGCCGGAGCCGGTGTTCCCGAAGTACATCGAACCCAAGTAGGCGACCGGAGCCGGTTATGGATGCGGAATTCGCCGAGCGCCACCGCAGCGTTCGCGCACAGGCGCTCGGCACCCCTCGGGGCCGTCTCATCGGCGCGATGGTCGAATGTGTCGGCGCCCGTGGCTTTTCCGCGACGACACTCACCGATATCGTCGCCCGTGCCCACGTATCGCGAAGCACCTTCTACGAACACTTCGGCAACAAAGAACATTGCTTCGTCGAGGCTGTCCACACGGGTATGGAGATGATCCGCGCCCGGATCGTCGACGAACTGGCACAACTGCCCCGGGATGCCGATCCGCGCTGCCGCATCGCCACCGTGATCACCACGTTCTGCGCGGTGATCGCGTCCGAACCGGATTTCGCGCGGCTGATCCTGGTGGAATCTCTGTTGGTCGGCGAAGCGAGCACCGACTTCCGGGACATGGCGCTGGACCGGTTCACGACCATGTACCGGAAATATCACGACAAGGCCCGCGCCGCGGACCCCGGGATACCGGAACTGTCGGACGAGCTGATCGCGCTGGTGCCCGACGCCATCGGCGAGCGCACCCGCCGTGTCCTGGTCCGCGACGGCGCACAGCGCGTACCCGAATTAGCGCCCACCTTCATCGAATTCGCCAACGCCGCACTGGGTTTGGCGTCGGCACCGGTGCACGCGTAGCGAGCGAGGCTCCTGCGCTCGCGCCGGGCACGGCGGCGACGGTGCCACCGAACCGCGGCAGGCGGGCGCCCCGGGACTATTCCGCGCGGGCGGCCAGGACCGCATCGTAGAGTTCGCGGCGCGACACCCCGCCCGCACGCGCGGCGACCTGTGCGCACGCGTCCTTGAGGCGAATTCCGTCGGCGACCAGTTCCTCCACCTCGTCCACCAGATCGACG
This sequence comes from Nocardia sp. 852002-20019_SCH5090214, assembly GCF_001665865.1. Lineage (NCBI taxonomy): Bacteria > Bacillati > Actinomycetota > Actinomycetes > Mycobacteriales > Nocardiaceae > Nocardia > Nocardia sp. 852002-20019_SCH5090214. The sequence goes on from NZ_LZMK01000078.1 coordinate 57,347, forward strand.
GGATCGGCCGAGACCGGTTGCGCCCCTTCGACCACCACCGTGATCTCTCCGCGCGCACCCTCGACGGCCCATGCCGCCAGCTCACCGAGTCCGCCGCGCACGACCTCCTCGTAGGTCTTGGTCAGCTCCCGGCACACCGCGGCCCGGCGTTCGGGGCCGAGGACCTCCGCCGCATCGGCCAGACAGTCGGCGAGCCGGTGCGGTGCCTCGAAGAACACCACCGCGCGCGGCTCGGTGACCAGGGTCGCGAGCCACTGCTTGCGCTGCCCCGACTTTCGCGGGGCGAAGCCGTCGAAGCAGAACCGTTCCATCGGCAATCCGGACAGGGCCAGCGCGGTGGTGACGGCCGAGGGGCCGGGCAGGCACGTCACCGGCAGATCCCGTTCGATACATGCCGCGACCATCCGGTAGCCGGGGTCGCTGACCGAGGGCATCCCCGCATCGGTGACCAGCAGGACCGTCTTACCGGACTCGATCTCGTCCAGCAACAACGGGATTCGCGCCGCCTCGACGTGATCGTAGAAACTCACCACACGTCCGGTGATCTCCACCTCGAGCGCCTTGGCCAGGGCCCGGGTCCGGCGCGTGTCCTCGGCGGCCACGACGTCCGCGCTCGCCAGGGCGTCGCGCAACCGCTGCGACGCGTCACCGATATCGCCCATCGGCGTCGCCGCCAGCACCAACCGCCCGTCGTGCTCGCCCATCGCCGTCCTTTCCACCGCCGCCCCACCATCCGGACCGGCCACCACGCACCCGCGCCCGGTCCGGGCAAACGCTACCCGGGTGCGCAATCGCGCCCGAGGCCGCAGGTGCGCCGTGCGGGTCGGCTCACCGCCGCGCAGCCCACCGCCGCACACCGCATACGATCGGAGCGTGACCCAGCTGACCGATACGCGACCGGCGATCGGCGCGGGCCCGGCCTTGTCCAGTCCGGCGCCGCTGCGCCCCGCACCCGATTTCGGACCGACCGACCGGGCCCGGGGCTGGCTGGTCACCATATTCCTGACGGCGGTCGCCGCGGTCACCCGGTTCACCATGCTGAACTACCCGACCGACGCCGGCACCCCGGTCTTCGACGAGAAGCATTACGCACCGCAGGCCTGGCAGATGCTCACCGGGGGCGGGGTCGAGGACAACCCGGCCTACGGGCTGGTGGTCCATCCGCCGGTCGGTAAGCAGATGATCGCGCTGGGCGAAGCGATATTCGGCTACACCAGCTGGGGCTGGCGCTTCACCGCGGCGGTCTTCGGGTCGCTGCTGGTCCTGCTGGTCATCCGCATCACCCGGCGGATGGCCCGGTCCACGCTGATCGGCGCGATCGCGGGCGTGTTGTTGATCGCCGACGGCGTGACGTTCGTGTCCTCGCGCATCGGCATGCTCGACATCTTCCAGGCGGTCTTCGTCGTCGGCGCCTTCGGCTGCCTGATCGTCGACCGCGACGAGATGCGGGCGCGCCTCGCCCGGGCCGACGCCGAGGGCCGAATAGCGCCCGCGGCGCGAGCGACGGGCCTGGAGGCGGCAGCGCGCGTAACCACGGCGGGCACCGGGAGCGCCGCCATCGCATTCAGCGCCTTCGGCCCGCGACTGGGGGTGCGATGGTGGCGGTTCGGAGCCGGTCTGCTGCTGGGATTGTCGTGCGGAACCAAATGGTCGGGCCTGTATTTCATCCTGTTCTTCGGGCTGATGACGGTGTGCTTCGATGTGGCCGCGCGCAAGGCCTACGGGGTGCCGCGCCCCTGGGTCGGTACGGCGGTCCGTGATATCGGACCCGCCCTGTATGCGCTGGTGCTGATTCCGCTGCTGGTCTATCTGACGTCCTATTGGGGCTGGTTCGCCAGCGAGGACGGCTACGACCGCTATTCGGTGGGCAATGCCGTAGGCGCCGGCGGCACCTGGTCGTGGGTGCCGGACGCGTTGCGCTCGCTATGGCACAACCAGGCCGAATCGCTGAAATTTCATGAAAGCCTGACCAATTCGGCCGGTAACCATCATCCCTGGGAATCCAAGCCGTGGTCGTGGCCGATGGGTCTGCGCCCGATGCTGTACTACTACGCGGACAACGGCGTGACCGGATGCGGGCAGTCGGTCTGCGTGAAGGCCGTGATGCTGATCGGCACACCGGCGATGTGGTGGTTGTCGCTGCCGATGCTCGCCTGGGCGTTGTGGCGCACCGCGACCCGGCGCGACTGGCGGTACGCGGCGATGCTGGTCGGCTACGGCGCCGGGCTGCTGCCGTGGTTCGCGGACCTGGACCGGCAGATGTACTACTTCTACGCGGTTCCGATGGCGCCGTTCCTGGTGATGGGTCTGGCCCTGACGCTCGGTGACATCTTGGGCCCGGCACCGCTCGTGCGGGCCCGGTCGGGACGATGGTTCGCGCTGGCCGGCGAGCGCCGGAGCCTCGGACTACTCCTGGTATGCCTGTATCTGGGTCTGGTGATCGCCAACTTCATCTGGCTGTGGCCCATCCTCACCGCCCTGCCGATCACGCCGAGCAACTGGCACGACCACCTCTGGCTGCCCAGCTGGCGCTGAGGTCCGATCCGGCTACGGGGTCTCGCCCAGCGCGGCCCGCACGTAGCGCAGCGCCGCCTCGTCGTCGAGACCCAATCGGCGTACCGCGGCAACGTATTCGGTGGCCGCGCGCCCGGCCGCGTCGCGAGTCGGATCCCCGGAGGAGGCGATGAACGACCCGAGCCGGCCCCGGGTCTCGAGCACACCGTCCTGTTCGAGTTCGCGGTAGGCGCGTGCGACGGTGTTCGGCGCCAAGCCGAGCTGGACGGCGAGCGCGCGCACGGTCGGAATCTTGGTACCGGCGGTGAGTTCGCCGGATTGCACCCGGGCCACGATGCCCAGCCGCAGTTGTTCGTACGGCGGCACCGTCGATTGATGGTCGACCGGGATATCCAGCATCGGCTTTCACACCTCGTCACGCGACAGCGGGCAGGACAGGCAGCGGGGCCCGCCCCGACCGGAACCCAGTTCGGATCCCGGAATGGTCAGCACCTCGATGCCCGCGTCGGCCAGCCGTGTATTCGTATTCTCGTTGCGTTCATAGGCCACCACGACCCCGGGCGCCAGTGCGAGGGTGTTGTTGCCGTCGTCCCACTGTTCCCGTTCGGCGGTCACCCCGTCCAGCCCGGTGTCGATGACCCGGAGTTTGTCGATGCCCATCGCCTCGGCCGCGGCGGGCAGGAACGGGTCCGGCCCGCTCATCCGCACCGAATCGCCGTCGGCCCGAATGGTGAACGCGCGCAACGAATTCTGCACACCGGGGTACATGACCACCGCATCGCGGTCGACCATGGTGCACACCGTGTCCAGGTGCATGGTGGCCCGGTTCTGCGCGATCGGCACCACCAGCACGGTATGCGCGAGGGCGTCGTCGAAGAGACTGCGCGCCAAGGCTTCCGCCCCCGCCGGGGAGGTGCGCTCCCCTACCCCGATCGCGACCACACCGGGCGAAAGCAGCAGGACGTCACCGCCTTCCATCGGCGCGGTGTGCGATTCGTAGGCGCGGCGCACGCCGAGGAAGCGCGGATGGAACGCGTACACCAGATCGGTGAGCGAGGTTTCGCGGGCACGGGCCGGCAGCGCCAGTGAGGTGATGGCCACCTTGGGCCCCACCCAGAACGACGAATCGCGGGTGAACAGCAGATTCGGCAGCGGATCGATGACGAAATCGGTGCCCTGGTGCATGCGCCGCACCAGTGAGGCGGCATCCGGTTCGAACGGCAATTCGTCGAAGGTCATGCCGGCCATGAGAGTTCGCGCCAGATCCGGTGCGGGCACCGCGCGCAGATAGGTCTTCAGATCCTCGGCCAGGGCGTAACCGATGCGGCGGGCGTCGACGGCGGCGGTGATGCCCATACTGCGTCCGGCGCCGCTGACCGCGAGCGTCTCGGTGAGCAGATCGGCGAGCAACAGCACCTCGACGCCGCGGCCGCGCAGCACGTCGGCGAAGATCTCATGCTCCTGCTGAGCCCGCTCCACCCAGGGGATGGCGTCGAACAACAGTTGATCGTTGTTGCGCGGCGTGAGTCGGCGCAGCTCATCGCCCGGGCGATGCAGCAGTACCGCGCGCAGCGTCCCGACCTCGGTCGTCACGGAAAACGGTCGCGCCGGGGGCACAGCCTCTGGTCCCATATCCCGACCGTAATGGGCCGCCGCCGGGTTGGCACGGAATTGTTCGCCGACCGGGCCGGATCCGGCGCCCGCCGATATCGGCCGCTGCGCGGCGGCGAAGTTCCCGGTTCTCGCCCGGCCGCCAAAAACCTGAAGTATCGTTGAGGTATGCAGCATACGACGTGGCAAGCCAAGGAGCTCACCCCCGGCCAACTGTCGGAACGCAGCGGCGTCGCGGTGTCGGCACTGCATTTCTACGAACGCGAGGGCCTGATCGCCAGCCGCCGCACCAGCGGAAACCAGCGCAGGTACTCACGGGAAACGCTGCGCAGGGTGGCATTCATCCGGATCTCGCAGCGCGTCGGAATTCCGCTCAGCGAAATTCGCAAGGCTCTCGACACCCTACCGGAGGGGCGCACCCCCAATCGCAAGGATTGGGAACGATTGTCGGTAACGTGGCGCACCGACCTCGATCAGCGCATCGAACAGCTCACCCGGCTGCGGAACAGCCTCACCGACTGCATCGGCTGCGGCTGCCTGTCACTGGGCAGCTGCCGCATCGTCAACTATCACGACCGGCTCGGCGACGAGGGCCCGGGCGCGCGCACCCTGGATGTGAGCATCGACTGCACGAAAGGCGAGGGATGCGAGAACCCGGCCTCGGCGAGCCGTGTGGCCGAGGACGCCGACGTGACGGGGTGCGCCGAAAAGATGTGCGGATGAGTCCCGCTCAGCGCAGGAAGCGGTTGAACTGGTCGTTGGCGCGACGCATCGTGAACTCGTAGGGCCAGGCGAACTTTCGCGCCCACCAGTAGCCGAAGCGCACGTCGAACGAGGTGTAGACGAGGAAGCGATTCTTCTCGATGCCGCGGAAGATGGCTCGCGCGGCCTGGTCGGGTGAGGCCGCGTGCGACTGGAAACGCTTCACGTACCGCTGGATTCGCGGATCGTCGCGGTCCACACCGGCGATCTCGACGGTCTGCACCAGGTGGGTGTTCACCGCGCCGGGCACCACCAGATGCACCGTGATCCCGTGCCGGGCCAGATCGAAACGCAGCACCTCCGATACGCCGCGCAACCCGTACTTGCTGGCGCTGTAGGCCGCATGCCAGGGAAATGCCAGCAGCCCCGCGGCCGAGGACACGTTGACCAGCGCCCCGCCGCGACCGGCGCGCACCATCTCCGGCACGAAACTCTCGATGACGTGGATCGGGCCCATCAGGTTCACGTCGACCAGCGAACGCCAGTGCCGGTGCTCGAGATTCTCGACGGTGCCCCAGGCCGAGATGCCGGCCACGTTCATCACCACGTCCAGGCTGCCGTGCCGAGCGTGCACATCCTGGGCGAAGGCGGCGACCGCCTCGTACTCGCTGATGTCGAGAGCCCGCGATTCCAGCACCTTGCCGCCGGTGCGCCCGATCTCCTCGACGGTGTCCGCGAGTCCGGCGGCATCGATATCGGTGAGGACGAGTTCGGCCCCCTGCGCGGCGGCGGCGATCGCGGTCGCCCGACCGATTCCGCTGGCCGCGCCGGTGACCAGAGTCTTCTTGCCGCTCACGGACTTCAAGCGATCACGCACGCCGTTCCTCGAATGCTCTGCGGTGTGATGTCGGTGCTGGGCCGGCATCCGGACTGACTATCTCCGTTGCCCTGGAGCATACGTGTTCCCCGACACACCGCATCCGTACCGGGCCGCACGGGCACGTCACGGCTACGACAATCCGCGCAATACCGACAACATCCCGGCGACCGCGGCCGGCCACGGAAACTGTTCGGCCCGTGAGCGCGCGGCGCGCCGTCGCTGCGCCGCCGGACGGGCCAGCACATCGGTGACGGCCTCGGCGAAGGCCGACGGGTGATCGGCGGCCACGGCCCCGCATTCGGCGGTCACGATGTCGGCCAGCGCCGAGGAACGACTGGCCACCACCGGGGTGCCGGCGGCCAGCGCCTCGAGCGCCGCCAGCCCGAAGGTTTCGTGCGGCCCGGGTGCGAGCGAGATATCCGCACTGGCCAGCAGGGTCGCCAAATGCGTTCGGTCGTCGATGAATCCGGCGAAATGTACGCCCGGACGCCCGTCGGGCAGCGCGGCCACACCGCGCGCCTGCCGGACCAGCGCGTCGCGGCGCGGCCCGTCTCCGGCTACCACCAGCCGCACGTTCACCCCGCCCCGGCGCAGCTGATCCACGGCCTCGATACTGCGATCGACCCGCTTCTCCACCGACAGCCGCCCGCAGTGCACCACCAGATGCGAGCCCCCGAGCCGCGCGCGCAGGGCCCGATCGTGGCGATGCGGCGCGAACAACTCCAGATCCACACCCAACGGGACGAGGGCGACATTCGGAGCGTCGATCCGGTCGAATTCCGCGCGGGCGAACGCGGTGGTGCAGACCACCATGTCGTAGTCGGCCGCGGTGCGACGATTGGCGACGTCGGCGGCCCGCCGTGCGACCGAGGTGGGCAGCACCTGGCCGAGCAACCGGTCGAGGCGCTCGTGCGAGATCATCACCGACGCGACATCCCGGCGGCGGGCCCACCGCCCGAACCCCCGCAGCGTCAGCCGGTCCGACACCTCGAGCGCATCCGGCGCCAGCCCGGCCAGCAGATCGGCGACTCGACGGGGATCGGCCGCGCGATATCCGCCCGTCCACGGAATCCCCAATGCCGGCACGGTCATCCGCACCACACCGTTGGGCAGGACCTCCTCGTCCCGGCGCGCGCCCGGCACGATCAGCACCACCTCGTGCCCGGCCGCCACATATCCGGCGCCGAGATGATGCAGTGCGGTGCGAAGCCCGCCCGAACGCGGCCCGTAGAAGTTCGCCAGCTGAGCGATGCGCACGCGCCGATCGTTCCCGCCCCGCGAACCGGCGGGACGAACACCGGATGAATGCTCGCCGAAGGATGCACCAACCGCCCGCACCGCCCTGTCACGACGCGTCACCCGGCGGCGGGCCGGACCCGGATCATGCCGTGGGCGCGCTCGGACCCCAAGCGCGACAGCTCGGCGCGCACCGGAATCCATTCGGTGTCCTCGAACCGCAGCCGAAACACGAGTTTCCTTGCCGGGGAGTCGATTTCACCGGCAAATACGGCCGCGAACGCCGCCCGGTAGTCCCGCTGATCATCCGGATGCACGACCGGCCGTTCGGTGCTCCACCGTTCCAGCGGCGGTGGCGGCGGACTGATCCACTCGTACACCAGCCCCATCGCCAGTTCGACGAAGCCGACACCGGCATCGGCCGACCGCGACACCGCCCGGGTGATCGCCAGATCGGTATCCGGGCGCGGCGGGCTGACGTCGGTGATCTCGTGCAGCAGCGCCCGGGTGACGTGCGCGGTGCGGGTCGAGGCGGCCAGATGCGGATCCTCGCGATGCACCCGGATCACCAGCTGAAAGTTGCGCACCATCTCGTCGTCACCGCGAATCGCCAGCTCCCCCTGCCAGCGCCCGGCCGGGTCGGTGCCCGCCACCACCGCGGTGTAGGCCATCCGCTCGTCGAAGCGCACCATCCGCCCGAACACCTCCGGCGGCGTGCGCACCACCCGCACCTGGTCGGGGGCGCGGGCGAAGGCGAGTTCCTCCAGGCCGGGGCCGTGGTGGGCGAGTTCGGTATCGGAATCCCAGTCCCATGCCGCGACCGCGCTCCGCGGCGGCGGTCGCCGTCCCTCGGCGCCGACCCACAGCTGCACCCCGTGCACCGCCCCGAACGAACAGAAGACCGGCACCGCGATCGCGGTCCAGCCGCCCTCGGACAACACGATCCGGCCGTCGGCCGTGACCGCCCCGGACGTCGCGGACGGAACGGCCGCTGCCGCGGTATCGACGGCAGCGGCGGCCAGCGCGGAGGCACCCGCCCCGAGCGAGCGCCCGGCGCGCGACAGACTCGTCCATTCCCGGACGCGCGACCCGTCGGCGACGATGGTCGGACCATTCGCGGGCGCGAGCGTTTCCACCAGCAGCCATGGCGAACCCACGGATTCGGCGCCTGCCATACCGAGGAATCAGATCCGATGCGCCCCACGGGAAACCCGCGGGAGTTCGAGGTCGAGCGGGATCCGCCCCTCCGCCAGATGCGGTTCGGCCTCGTCGGCGGGCATCGGCCGCGCGATGAGGAAGCCCTGCGCCCGGTAGCAGCCCAGGCCGACCAGGGTGCGCGCGGCGACCGCCGTCTCCACGCCTTCGCCGACCACCCCGAGACCGAACGAACCGGCAAGTCCCACAATGGATTTCACGATCGCCAGATCGTCGGTACTGGCGCCGAGCCGCTGCACGAAACCGCGGTCGATCTTCACCGCGTCCACCGGCAGCGCCTTGAGATGCGACAGCGAACTGTAGCCGGTGCCGAAATCGTCGATCGCGATCTGCACGCCCATGCGCTTGAGTCCGCGCAAGGTCACCTGGGTGCGGGTCAGATCCGAGACCACGACGTGCTCGGTGATCTCCAGACATACCGAACTGCCGTCGATTCCGTGCCGGCGCAGCACATCCTCGACGCATTCCACGAAGTCCAGGCTCACCAACTGCACCGGTGAGACGTTGATCCGGATCACCACGTTCGAGGCCAGCCCGGCGCGCCGCCATTTCGCGAATTGCGCCAGGGCCGTGCGCAATACCCAGCGACCGAGTTCACCGGCCAGATTCGTCGCCTCGGCCACCCCGACGAACGCACCCGGCGGCAGCAGCCCGCGGGTGGGATGCTGCCAGCGCACCAGCGCCTCGAGCGCCACGATGCGCCCGGTCCGCAGGTCCACCTCGGGCTGATAGTGCAGCAGCAGCGAACCGTCGGAGACGGCGCCGCGCAGATTCAACTCGACGTCGTCCTGCAGTTCGAACTGCGCGCGCATGGCGTCGGTGAACACCGCGACCCCGTTGCCCCCGCCGGATTTCGCCGACAGCAACGCGTGGTCGGCGCGGCGCAACAGATCCGCGACGGTGGTCTCGCCCGGCATGCCCAGCGCCACACCCACACTCGCGCCGCGACTGACCGTTTCGCCGCCGACCGACACCCGGCGGGTGATCAACTGCTGAATCCGGGTCGCCTCGAGTTCGGCCGCGACCGGATCCACGGGTTTGGCCGGCACGATGACGAATTCGTCGCCACCCAGCCGCGCGATCATGTCGTTCGGATCGAGGTGTTCCTTCAGCCGCGCCGACAGCGTGCGGATGAAATTGTCACCGGCGGTATGCCCCAGAAAATCGTTGAGCGCCTTGAGCCGATCGAGGTCGAGGAAGAATGCGGCGACCGGTCCCGAACTGCCCGGCCGCAGCCGCTCCTCCATATGTTCGAGCAGGGCGCGCCGGTTGGCCAGTCCGGTCAGGTCGTCGTGCAGGGCGATGTAGCGCAGCCGTTCCTCGGCCACCACCCGGGCCTGCAATTGCGCCAGCAGCGCCGCGATCGCCTTCAGGACGTTGATCTCCCGGGTGCTCCACTGCCGATCGCCCCGTTTCATGAATCCGAGCAATCCGGTCGGCTCACCGCGCGACATCAGCGGAACGGTCGCGGTCGTCACATCGCTCAGTCCGGAACGGCGAATCGTCTCCTGATAGTCGGAGAATTCCGGGGTGGGGCGGGCGATCATCGGTTCGGTGGCGTGTTCGACGGCTCGGAACACCGAATCGGCCTGCTCGAAATACACCACCCGCAGCGGGTCGGGGTCGGGCACGTCCTGGCGTTGCGGCCATTCGGCGACCAGCACCGTCGCCCGGCGTTCCCGGTCGGTATGGCGGACGAAACTGAAATCGACGTCGAAGTAGTCGACCAGTTTGGCCAGCACTCGTTCGGTCGCCGCCACCATCGTCGTGGCGTCGACACCCATCAACTCCGCGGCGACCTGGGTCACCAACGAGTCGAGTGTTCGCCGAGGCACCTTGTCTCCGATCGCGCTATCCACGGCATGTCAAGGGAAGGACGTCCACGCCCCGAGCGTCGATGAATTCGCCCTGAACCGACGCTAGTGTATCGACGTATTGCGATGAAATCGCGGTGAGTTCGCGGAGAGGTGCGGCGGAGAATTCGCCGAGGACCGCGACGGGGCCCGTCCGGCGGGGTCGCACAGGGTGGTCAGCAGCCATATCGTCGCAGCGCCTCCGGTGCGACATCCAGCCCAGTCATACGGTTCCTACTCTGTTGCTGCGCGGCGCGGCGCGATCTTTCGGCCACCTCCGCTCGGCATGCGGTACCGCCGGTGTCGGGTATGGCCACCTAGGGAAGTATCCGTCATCCCTCCGGAATTGACCAGATGTCCGGCAAATCTTCCGAAACCTGAGCGCGACGCGCGGTATCGATCGAGGTCATCCAGGTCGGTGTCATACACCACACAGAACAAAAAGACCGCCCGGTTCCCATTTGGTTACCCGTTGGCAACCGAAAATCACACCAGAATTGAGATGAACAACTCCAGCCGGTCGGGACCACGCCACACCTCGATCTCCTCGCGATAAGCGCGGGTGATCTCGGCCGACGCGGTGGCGTCGTCGACCTGAGCCCAGACGTCCTCGACCGGATCGTGATAATCACCGTTGGGTTCGAATCGGGCATATACGCCCTTCGGGACGCGAATCATCACATCGCCGACCGGCACCTGTTTCGGCGCCTGATATTCGTAGCTGACCAGCACGTTGTAATTTCCGGCCGGGTCGGGCACGTACACGGTGTAGAGCGGACCGCCGATCTCACGATCGCGCAGCCGGTCCCGCAGGAATTCGATCAGTTCGCTGTTGCTGACCTTGAAACTCGGCCGGACCCGCGGCACCACCAGACCGCCGTAGATGGCCGCGTCGCGGACCACGATCGAATACGTCATCGGGGGTCTACCGCCAGGTACAGATCGATCTTGTACGCGTGCGGATAGCATTCGAAATCCCCGGTGAAGGTGCGTTTGATCTGATTGTGTTCCTCGGCGTAGGCGATCTGGGTCCACAGGTCGGTCATGATCTGCGGGAAATTGCCGACAGCGGAGAAACGCGCATAGGCGCCGGCGGGCAGACGGGACACGATATGCCCGCGCGTCACCCGGTCGAACGAGAGGCATTCGTAGCCGACGATCTGGGTGTTGAACGTGCCCAGATCGTGGGCGTAATCGGTATAGGAGCAGGCCAGCGGGCCGCCCAGTTCCTGATGCAGGACGGCGGCCCAGGCGGCCTCGAGATCACGATCGCGCAGTTCTCCGAGGGCACGTTTCGGACTGCGCACCGGTAGCCCGGCGACCCACGTCTCGTCCCGCTCGACGATTTCGAACTGCATGCAAGAACTCTCTCGATGTGATCGCGTTGGGCCGCGCAACCGGTGCTGCGGCGGACCGTCCGGCTGGAAACGCCATGCTATCAACATCGAAAGCTACGGACCTGCACGTCTGCTGCCGGGACAGCTGATCATCCGACCGGTCCGGTACCAGCGACCTGTCGGCTTTTCGACCGACAGCGGCCTCCGTCCCGGGAATCGGGGATTCTCGTCGCCACCGCGAACACCTCGCGCCGGATCGAACGAATCGCCCACATGCCACGAATCGGCAGATACCGGACGGCGTGGCGTAGATCGCAAACGGTCAGCTATCGGAAGGGGTAGGTGTGACACGACCGCCACCGAACGGGCAGACTCGCAGGGGCATCGACCGAACGGAGGACCGATGGTGCGTCGCACCAGCCGCAGCGAACCACCGAACGCCGGCGCGGCGGCATCCGCCGACTATCCCGACCTCGAGGCCATGGATACGGCACTGACCGAATGCCGCGCCTGCCCGCGACTGGTCGCCTGGCGCGAGCAGGTCGCCCGCGAGAAGCGGGCCGCCTTCCGCGACGAAACCTACTGGGGCCGCCCGGTCACCGGTTTCGGCCCCGCCGACGCCGCCATGCTGCTGGTCGGCCTCGCCCCCGCCGCCCACGGCGGAAACCGCACCGGCCGCATGTTCACCGGCGACCGCAGCGGCGACGTGCTCTTCGCCTCCCTCTACGCCATCGGCGCCGCCACCCAGCCCACCGCCACCCGCCGCGACGACGGCCTCCGGCTGCTCGGCACCCGCGTCACCGCCCCCGTGCACTGCGCGCCCCCGGACAACAAACCCACCATCGACGAACGCGATCGCTGCCGGCACTGGCTGATCAACGAACTCGAATTCGTCGCGCCCCTCCGAGATCGCCTCGCGCTAGACCAGGTCGACGGTCAGCTCGGAAAGTCCCCCTGCTGGC
>NZ_LZMK01000079.1:0-515 GCF_001665865.1 Nocardia sp. 852002-20019_SCH5090214
CATCGACGGGGCCTTCTGACTGCGGTCCATCAGGCCACCGCCTCAGTGCTGGTGGTGGCTTCGATGTAGACGCGCTGCGCGGTGGCGTAGTTGCACCCCAGCTGGCGGCCGATCTCCGACCACGACAGCCCTCCACCGTCCCGCAGCTCGACCACACGCTCGGCCAGTTCGGCCGGGGTGCCGTCGAACTTGCGGCGCGAGAAGTCGTGCAGCGGAGCCGGACGCCCGTTCCGGGCGACCTGACGCAGCAAGTCCAGGGCCTCCTTGCGCTCGCTGGCCAGAGCACCGGTGGTCGGCATCCGCACCGACGCGAACACCCCATCGGTGACCGATTCAGGGCTCGCGAGAGCGAAAGCGGCGCACCGCGCCAGCATCGGGCAGTCCGCGCAGATCCCCTGCGCCTCATGCACATCGGCAGCAGCGGAGCTGAAAAACAGGTCCGGATCCTCGGTGCAGAGCACGGGCGGCCAGGCCACCGGGTGATCGACCTCGGGTGAATCGGAAATGGTGCGGGT
>NZ_LZMK01000080.1:0-514 GCF_001665865.1 Nocardia sp. 852002-20019_SCH5090214
GGATTTGGGTTGGTGTCGACGAATTCGAGATCGGCTTCGCGCTCCCATGTCCAGTGGTTACCTGGCCACCACACCACGACCCAGTCCGTCCCGCCGGTAGGCGGGGTTTTCGACCACACCTGAACGAGTTCGCCGGAGGCGTGGTCGAAGTCGGTGCGGACCACCGCGGCGTGCCCGGCGGGGGCGACATAGCCGATCCGGTCGCCGCCGGAGAGGCCGGCGCGTGACTTCAACCGGATCCGGGTGCGCGGCGCGACGGGCATCGGTCGAGCTTGTCACCCGCGCCCGCGGCGAGGCTGGGGTGGGATAGTCGCGGGTATGGGCGAGGTGTTCGCGGTCGGTGATCGCATCGAGTGGTGGAGCGACATCGACGGCGGCCCGGCCGAGCCCGGCGACCAGGACGCGAGGAAAAACATCGGCACGGTCGCCAGCGTCCACCGCAGCCCCAACGACGACACCCAGGTCGTCGCGTATCTCGTGACGTGTCGCAGCCGCGTCGCCGGCACGTACACCT
>NZ_LZMK01000081.1:0-1669 GCF_001665865.1 Nocardia sp. 852002-20019_SCH5090214
CGGGCGGGCCCGGTCAGCACCACCAGGCCGGAATCCAGCTGCGTATATGCCTGCTCCCACGCCCCCTCGACCACCACGGGCTCCAGCGGCAGAGGGGTGAGCTGGCGGCGATATCCGTGGTGGCCCTTGTCCACCGAGCAGTAGCGGAAGCAGCCTTCCGGCGACAGCAGCATGGACATGTGGTGATCGACGTGGTCGCGCCAGAACGACGACATCTCCGAGCCCGTGCCCTGGCGGGCCTCCTCGAACGCCCGGAACAAGGCCTCGAACCGGCACACGGCCTCGGCGTGCTCGTCCCACTCCGGGCACCAGCGGATATCGTCCTCGATGCCCTCCTTGCTGACTTCGCGGGCGTAGCAGGGCGCGATGTAGTTGCGGACGAAATCGTCGGTGTCGGCGAACCGCAGCTGCGGCTGCTGCTCCTCGTTCTCCTCCGGCGCCGGCGGCGGGGCCACCGCCTCGGCGGCGGCCTCACGGGCGGTGGCCTCCATACCGGCGATGACCTCGGGCGTCAGCGCCGCACCGAAGGCCGCCGCGGCGATTTCCTTGGCGAGACCGGCCATCTGGGCGGCGATCGCCTTGCGGACCGCCTCGTCGAGCGCGGCGCCGAGCACCTGCGGATCCACCGCCGCGGCCGCGACGGCGGCCTGGGTGGCCGCCTCCTCGCCAGCAGCCGCAGATCCGTTGGCGCCGTTGGTGTTGGTGTCGTTGGTGGTCATGCGTTGTCGCCTTCCTGATCAGAGGTGGGGTCAGCCGGGGTCGGCTCGAATCGGGCTTGGGAGGCCTTGATCGCGTCGGCGTAGGGGCGCTGCCACCAGGGCACGAGCTGCAGCAGGGTGGGGCGGCGGCCGCTGGACAGCAGCACCGCACGCCCCGACGGCAGCGCGGCCAGATCGCTGACGGTCAAAGTCGTTTCGGTCGTGCGAGACCACGACGTCGACGTCGACGTCCCGGACTTGTCCCGCGAATTCGACAGCGAGGAGACCTGCTCGTAGTGCTGTCCGATCAGCTCCGAGGTGTCACGCAGGAATCCGGCGTCGGCCAGGCCGGGGCCCAGGATGCGGATGTTGGCCGCACCCCACAGCGCCTGCATCCCCTCCGAGCCCCAGCAACGCACGCCCTGCGCCCAGGACTGCAGGATCGTTTGCACGATGATTCCGCGAGATCCGAAGTGGGAGTACATCTTCGGCAGCTCGGCCCACTTGACGATGTTGGCGGCCTCGTCCAGGCACACCATCATCGGAACCGGCAGCCGCCCACCGGCCTCGGTGCCCGCGTCCGCGGCCGCCTCGACCACGGCCGCGGTGAGCGCGGTGATCAGCGGGCCCGCGGTGCCGGCACCCTCCAGCGACAACGGGTACAACGTGTCGCGGGAGCGAGCGAAGGCCACCACATCGAAGGATTCGCGCTGCGCCTCACCGTCTTTCGGCGGGCACACCCACGGCACGATGGAATCGAACTTCAGGCAGCTCGCCATCTTCTTCGCCGTCGAGAAAACGCCCTTACGCTGCCGATCCGGAGCGTTGTACTGATCGCGCAGCGCGCCCGCCGGAAGGCTGTAGCCCGCCTCGACCAGGATGTCGATCGGCTCGTCGTCTTTCGGCTTCGTGATCCACTCGAACACTTTCGTGATCGGCTTCTTGTCCAACGCGGCCGCCAGGATCAGCCC
>NZ_LZMK01000082.1:0-792 GCF_001665865.1 Nocardia sp. 852002-20019_SCH5090214
GCTGGCCGAGCTGATCGCCCGGTTCGAATCGGTGACGGCCGCGCACCGCAGCGAGGTGGGGGAGCTGATGGCGCGCGCGGAGCAGGTCATCGCGGCCGCGGGAGATCCGGACGCCGCGGTGGCCGAAGTGTCCTCGCTGCGCCGCGAGGCCGACGCCGAGATCGCCGCCGCCCAGGCCCGTGCCGAGGAGGCCGAGGCCGACGCCGCGACCGCGCGCCGCGAGCTGGCCACCGCGGTAGAGGAAAAAGAACTCGCCGAGGGCGCGGCCGAGGACGCCATCGCCGAGCGGGACGACCAGATCGCCGCCGCCGAGGCCGCCCGCGCCGAGGCGGACCGCCTGCGCACGCAACTGGAGGAGGTCCAGGCCGACGCGCGCCGGCGGATCGATACCGTCAAACGCGAGGCGCTCGAGCTGGTCGAGAAGACCGAACGCGACGCCGAGAAGCGGGTCGCGCTGGAAAAGCGCGCGGCGGATGCTCGGATCGAGAGGTCGGAGGAGGCCGCCGCACGGCAGATCACTGCCGCGAACGACGCGCGCGACGCGGCCCTGGCCGCACAGCAGCGCGCCGAGACCGAGCGGGCACGGCTGGAGCAGGCCCGCGACGACGCGCTCGCCGAATCTGCCCAGCTCCGTAGGGATGTGGATGCGGCCCGGGCTCAGCTGCGCGATGATGTCGCCGAACTGCGCCAGGAATTGGCGACTGTGCGGGCCGATGCCCGCACCGACCGCGAGCAGCTGCGCGCCGATCACGCCGCCGATATCGCTCGTATCCAATCCGCTGCCGAGGCCCG
>NZ_LZMK01000083.1:0-507 GCF_001665865.1 Nocardia sp. 852002-20019_SCH5090214
ATGAGGCCTTGGGCACGGTTGTATTCGGCGTAGGCGCGGGCGCATTCGAATCGGTAGCCGGCCTCGTCGACCACATACCGGTTGTGGGGGCGGCCGAGCTGGGCCATCTTCGCGCCGTAGAGGCGGGCCACCCGCGGCGAGACACCATCGGCCATCTGCTCGGCTGCCAGCTGCGCGACGATCGCGTCCGCGTTCGGATGCATCCCGCGCCCGAACAAGGCCCGCATCTGGGATTCGGTGACGATGTCTCCCTCGACGATATCCAGGGCTCCCAACCCCGACCCCACCCAGCGACCCGGGGACTCGCCGCGCTCGCTGTAATAGGCGGCAAGCTGTTGCGCGCCACGGTCATTGGCGTCATTCGTGGCGATATTCCGCAGGTAATACTCATAGCCGTCGCCGGACGCAATCTTCGCCAGCGACATCATGAATCCAGGCTACGCCGCTCCCGATATTGTCGTTATCGGTTCGTTACCTGGGAGCATGAGGTGTGAAATTTTTGTGTGA
>NZ_LZMK01000084.1:0-5818 GCF_001665865.1 Nocardia sp. 852002-20019_SCH5090214
ACGCGCGGGGCGCGGCCGGACTCGAGGCGGTGACGCCGGAGGATAGCGCCGCCGCGCCGAGACCACCGCCGGCCGCCGCGCCGCCACCGGCCGCCACGATGGCGGCGAGCTGCGAGCCGCCCGTGACCAGGGCGGATTCGGCGACCATCGGCGCCACGGCGGCGATATCCTCCGGCGTCACCGCCTCGAGTCCGGCCGCGCACAGCGATTCGGTCGGGTTGGTGCAGTAACCGACGGCGGCCTCGTGGTCGCGCAACAGGTTGAGGATGAATTCGAGAATGGCGTTGGGGGTCATCGCAGATCGTCTCCTGGATCGGCGGACCATCGTCGATCCGCAGCAGTCGAATTGCCTTTCACGCTAAGAAGCCCCGGCGTTACGCGAAACGGGGCGAATCCCCTGATTTCCGTATCGGCCCCGATAGGGGAATCCGGCGCATTAGGGGACTTTCCCCAAAGCTTCCGGATCAGGGGTAACGGCGGCCCCCCGGCAACCGACAGTGGGATAGATCGTGACGACCGCAAATATTCGTGACGACCGCAAATACCAACGACAGGGGTTCTCGAATGACTCAGGGCCTGACGCTCGGCATCACGGTCGGGTCGTCGCGCACAGTCGCCGCGACCGGCTCCACTTCCGCGAGCGCCGACCCGGAAAATGTCTCTGTTCACATTCGTCGCCACCGTTTCGGATCGGCGCCCGAATTGTCGGAGAATCTATTGTCCCGCGTGGGCGATCCGGTCGATATTCTCCTGCCCGACGGCTCTTCGGTCGCTGCCGCCGATCTGGTCGCCGAGACGATCTCCCAGGTCGTCGCCGATTTCGATCCGGATTCCGTGGTCGCGACCGTACCGGCGTGGTGGCCCGCACACATCGTCGAGGCACAGCGCCGCGCGCTCGACCGCGTAGGCGGCGAAGCGGTGGTACTGGTCGCGGAACCACTCGCCGCGCTCCGTCGGCTCGAGGCGAGCACGCCCTTCCCGCCCGACACCCCCGTCGTGATCTACGACTCCGGCGCCACCGGCACCACGGTGTCGGTCGTGGGTTCGGGCCCGCACTCGGGGTTGCTGGGCGAACCGGTTCGCTCCACCGAGGTCTCCGGCGCGGAATTCGATCTGCTGACGATGCGCTACGTGCTGGCAAATGCATTGGGAGAAACGGATTTCGACCCGTTCGACCCGGTTGTCGAGCGCGAATTGTCGATACTGCGAAACCGTTGCGCCGATGCGAAACACCGGCTTTCGACCGAGACCGCCACGATGGTTCCGGTCCGTCTGGCCGGTATCGCGCGTGATGTGCGCCTGGTGCGTGACGATGTGGAGGATCTGTTCCGCGGACCGCTCACGGATTCGCTGAACCTCGTGCACGAGGCGGTGCGGCGCGCGGGAGTGGGCATCGACCAGGTCGGCCGGATCCTGCTCACCGGTGGCGGCGCATCCATCGGCCTGCTCACCGAACTGATCTCCGGCGAGTTCGCGATCCCGATCGCCCCGGTCGCCGATCCCGGTTCGCTCAGCGCCCGGGGAGCGACGTTGCTCGCGGCGGACCTGTACACCGACGCGCAGCATCACGCCGCGGCCCTGGCCGTACCCGATCTCGCGCTCGATTCGACCGAGCCACAAGCTCTTTCCGACGACGCCACGACCACGGCCCTGCCGGCGATCGGCGACCGGACCGTCGTCGAACCGCCGCCCGCCGATACCGCCCCGCCGGCCGGAACCAGCCGGTGGCGCCGCGTCGCCTTCATCGCCGGCGCCGCGATCGCCGTGGGCGCGGTGGCCACCGGCACCCTGGCCCTGGGCACCGCGGGAAGTCCGTCGAATTCGTCGCCCGCTCCCGCGGCGGCGACGTCCGCGGCTCATGCGGCGACCTCGGCGGGTGTCGCCCCGGCCGGTGCCACCGACCCCGCGCATCCGACGGCCGGGAGCCCGGTGACGGCCGCGAACAACACCGGCACCACCCGCGCCGGCACGGCCGCCGAGAACTCGGCGGGTGCCCCGGCCCCGGGCACGGCCGCACCGAATTCCGCCGGCCCGAACTCCCCGGCCCCGAATTCACCGGCCCCCGCCTCCGCGGCGGCCCCGGACACGCCGGCACAGAACTCCCCGGCACCCAATTCCCCTGCCCCGCAGGCACCCCCGCAGACGCCCGTCCAGACGCCGTCCGCGCCCTCGGTGCCCTCCCAGCCCACCACTCCGAGCTCTCCCGGTGGTTCGCTGGGAAATACGCTGGGCAACACGCTGAACGACGGTCTCGACCAGACAGGCAACACCCTCGGCACGGTGCTGCAGGCACCGGGCAAGGTGCTGCCCCACGAAGGCAACTGAGGATCGGTGACAGTGGTCGGCAACCTCGCGGTGGCATACGGCGCCCTTCCGGGCGCGCGGGAGATTCTTCGGGAACTGGATTCGGACTCCCCGGATCCGCTCGTCTACCTGATTCGGGGACGGTGCGGCACCGGGAAGTCCACGCTGCTAGCCGCGGTGCGAAATCGCCTGCGGCGCAGCGGTATCGGCTGCTTCGACGATGTGAGCGCGACCACGACACCGCCCGATACCCGCGCCGCCGTGGTCGTCGACGACGCCCACACCCTGGACCAGCTACAGCTGGAAAAGCTGTGCGCCGCCGTGGAATCGGATTCGCGCACGATCATCGTCGCGACCCGGCCGCAACCGCACGACAGCGCCCTGCGCGCGCTGGCGGACGCGGTGTCGCGACGCGGCCGGGTGATCGAACTCCGGCCGCTGGGCACCGCCGATATCGCTCCGTTCGCCCGCGAATTGGGAATGACCGTGCCGCGTCCGGTCGCCGACCACATTCACCGGCACACCGGCGGCATCCCGGGTGGCGTGGTGGCCGCGCTCACCGCCGCCTGCGCCACCCGGCTCGAGGGCGGCATCGAGGCCGTCGACCAGGCCGTAACCAGCTGGGCGCGAGCCCTTCTCGACGATACCGAACCGCAACTGCTCGAGGTGCTGACGGTCGCCACCACCGGCGCCGGCCTCGATCCGAGTGAGCTGGCGGAGGTGCTCGGCACCGACGAGACGACGGCGGTCGGACTCGTCGACCGGGCCCGCGCCGGGGCCCTGATCACCGATGCCGACCTGTTGCTGGGTCCCGCGATCGAACCGTTGCGCACCCTGGTCGGCGAACGCCGGTTCGTCTCGATTCAGCGCCGCCTGCTCACCGCCCGCCTCGAGGCCGGGCTGTTGCGCGACCACACCGCCTTGCAGCTCGCCGAATCCGGGGTCCGCGACGATCGGCTGGCCGAATTCCTGCGCGCCGCAGCCGAAAACGCGGGCAGCGACGCGAGCCGGTACTACACCGCCGCCGTGGCCAGCGGGTACGACGCACAGCGGATCGCCATCCCCCGCGCCACCGCGGCCGCCCTCGGCGGTGACGACGAATCCGCTTTGCGCTTGGCCGAACCCGTACTCGCGCGCAGCGACGCGCCACCCGCGGATCTCGCCGCCGCCGTGCGGATCAGCGCGAGCGTCCATGCCCGCCGGGGACTGATCGGCCGGGCGGTGCAGCTGTACGCCTGGCTCGGCACCGCCCGCACCGGCGCCGACTGGGCGACCGCCGCGGCGGTGTTCCACCTCGCCGGAGCGGTCGGCGACGCGCAAGCGGTGTCGGGTTCGGCGGCGCAGTGGCCGCCCACGGAATCCAATGCCCGCACCGGCCGTTTCGCCACCGCGCTGGCGCAGAGCATCACCGGCGAATCTCGCAGTGCCGCAACGTCGGCCGCGGCCGCTCTGATCCAGCTGGCCCGCACGGCCGCGTCGGAGGATCGCATGCTGCCGTGCGCGCCGGTCGCGCTCGCGACGCTGCTGTGCCTGAGTATGGGTGAACCCCGCCGCGCCGCCGACGCCCTGCGCGGCACCGATCCGCACGATCCGCAGATCCGGGTGCTGACGGCATGGACGGCGATGCTCGGCGGTGACGAACAGACCGCCGCCGGGACGGTCGCGGCCGTCGACACCACCGCCCTGCCCCCGCGCGATCGCCTGCTCGCGCACGGCGTCCTGGTCGGCCTGGCCCGCCGCGCGGGAGACCACGGAATCCTGTTGCGCGCCTGGGAGGCCGCCTATCCGACCTTCGACGAGGTCGACGCCGATCTGCCCGCGCTGCTGCCGATCGGTGAGCTGTGGCTGGCCGCCATCCGCCTCGGCGAGCAGGAACGGATAGCCCGGCTGGTCGAGGCGGCGCGAAATGTGTTGCGCAGTGCGGGAAATCCCCCGGCCTGGGCAAATGTGTTCCACTGGTACGAGATTCAGGCCGCGATCGCCCACGAGCGCCCGGACGAACTGATGCCACCCGCTCGACTGCTGAAAACGGCCGCGCAGGCAGGTGATCCGCATGCCGCGATTCTCGCCGACGCGGGCCGCACCTGGGTGCTGGTGCTGCGCGGTGAGGTCGCCGAGGATCGGGTGACGGCCGCGGTGCGACGGCTGGCCGCGATCGGCATGGTCTGGGATGCGGCCCGGCTGGCCAGTGAGGCGGCGTTGAGCGCCGGCGATCCGGCCACCGCGACAGCCCTGCTGAAACTGGCCCGCACGGTCCGCACCGGCTCCCGGCCCACGGCCGCGCCCGAGGGGACTCCGGCCGCTCCGCGTACCGCGACCCCCGAACCGGCGGCGGCCTCGGTCCTCAGTGAGCGCGAGCGCGAGGTGGCCGAGCTGGTCCTGCTGGGCCTCACCTACCGGGAAATCGGCGCTCGACTGTACATCTCCGCGAAGACGGTGGAGCATCATGTCGCGCGGATCCGGCGTCGAATCGGAGCCGGATCGCGCTCGGAGTTATTGTCGATGCTCCGCGCAATGGGACACGGTTCGCTACTCGTGTGATCGGCGCGCTCGAGACACCGAAGCGAGGTATTGAGGATGGCCACAGGGGTGGGCCTGCGGATCGCCGAGGATGAGTGCATCGCGGCGATCGTCACCAGCGGTGGCGAAACCGACGAGACGCCCGAATCCCTGTACATCGCGCGCGAGTCGGTGCTGCACATGTCCGACGAGGGCGATACCGCGCTCGGTGGTGAGGCGCCGCCCGGACATACCCACTCGATCACCGGATTCGTCCGGTCGGTCGGTGATCCCGCCGGTATCACCGTCGACGACGGGGAGGCCTACCGCGCCGAGGATCTGGTGGCAACGGCGATCTTCTGCCTGATCAACCTGGCCGCCGAGCATCTGAGCGGCCCGGCCGAGTTCTACGCCACCCATCCCGGCGACTGGCCGGCCGAGTATGTGCGCGGTTTGCGCGAGGCCCTCGACTACCTGGGGCTGCGCTCGGTGGTTCTGGTCAGCGACGCCGACCTGCCGGCCTCCGAGGACAGCCGCGGTCATGCGCGCGACGCTGCCCGCGCGGCCCTGGCAGCCGTGCTCGCGACTCCGGCCGGGACCACCCCGCCCGATCCGACCGGCACCGAGAACGCGCTGGTGGTCACCGACGTGCTGCCCGCGGTCCACGCCGCCGACGGGACGGTTCAGGCGTATTCGGCGGCGATGCCCGCCGCCGAACCCGCGCCCGAGGCCGAACCCGCCGCCATGACCGTCGCGGCCACCGTGGCCGCCCCGGCGGAAGTGCCACCGGCCGAGCCGAAGCGCAGTCGACGCACCCCGCTGCTCATCGCGGCGGCCGCGGCCACCGCCGGTCTCGTCCTCGGTGGCATCGCGGCGGCCCTGCTGCTGCACGACGACGCCGCCACTCCGGTCCCCACGACCGGAGTTTCCGGCCGGGCGGAGGCCCCCACGCCGCCGTGCAGGATCTCGCGCACCGCGTTCACAGCTCCGTAGACACACAGCCCGCCCGGGGTGC
>NZ_LZMK01000085.1:0-612 GCF_001665865.1 Nocardia sp. 852002-20019_SCH5090214
CGACGGCGTCGAGGGGTTATCGATGCGCCGTTTGGCCGACGTGGTGGGCCGGGACCCGATGGTGATCTACCGGCATGTACCGAACAAGGCGGCGGTGCTCGACGGTGTGGCCGAGCTCGTCTTGGGGCAACTGAAAGTGGACAGTACCGACCCGGATTGGGGCGGCCGATTGCGGATAGTCGCTCGCGATTTCCGCGAACTGGCGCTGTCACATCCGCGGGTGGTGCCATTGCTGGTGACGCGACCACTGGCAACGCCGCTCGGGCAGCGTTCCCAGGCGGTGTTACGGCCGCTGGAGGACGTACTCGCATTGCTCACCCGTGCCGGTTTCTCCGGCGCCGACGCGCTGCACATCTATCGCGCTCTGTTCGGTTTCCTCTATGGCCATGTCCTCAATGAGCTGCAGGAATTGGTGGAACGTCCGGAAGAGTCCGACGAAGTATTGCGACTCGGCCTGCATCGGCTGCCGGTCACCGAGTTCCCGTTACTGCGCCAACTCGCGCCGGTGCTGGCCGACTACGACGGTGAAGCCGAGTTGGAACGCGGGCTCGACATCCTGCTGGCCGGCCTTACGGCCACCCTGCCGAAGCCTGGCGAGGGTGCCACTGTGGC
>NZ_LZMK01000086.1:0-3805 GCF_001665865.1 Nocardia sp. 852002-20019_SCH5090214
CCGTGAGTCTGGGGGGCGGTGGGGCCGGGGGCGATTGTGTTGACCCGGATTCCGCGTGGTGCGAGTTCGATCGTCCAGACGCGGCTGAATTGGCGAATCGCGGCTTTGCTGGCGGAGTAGACGCCGATGCCGCGGCGCCCTCGACGTCGAGGTCGATCCTGTGACGACTACCGATGCGCCGTATTTGAGCAGCGGTAGTGACCGCGTGCTGGATACTTCAGGCGCAACGTATTGGCCACCCTGAGAGCGGGCGGCCCCATTGGCGGAACGCGGTTCAGCCGTTGCGCTTCGCGACGAGCCTTCTCTGCTCCGGGATGTGCGGGCGTCGAGGCGGAAGGCTGCCTGGTCGAGTCACGGCCTGCACGGCTGGTGTTGTGGTCCGGGCCGAGGATGGTCGTATGGCAACTTCGAACAACGTCGATCCTCGATGGGGCGGGATCCGTGTATATGGCGTCCGTCGTGACCCGCCTGATGTCGAGAAGATCGCGACGGTACTTGTTGACCTGGCACGGCAGCAGGTAGCCGACCCGGGGGATAGCGATCAAGCGGGTATTGGCGATAAGGGTCCACGGCCGGTGCGGGCCGACAAGTCTGCACTGCGTCGGGCGCGTCGTCTCGATGACGAGGAAGAGATTGATCCAGGGCTACGTGTCCGGTGCGACGACATATGAGTTGGGAGACCGGTTTGGCGTAGATCGTCGTACCGTCAGCGCGATTCTGCATCGGCGCAATATTCCGATGCGAGGACGTGGTCTGGCTCGGGAGCAGGCCGACGAGGCGGTTGATCTGCATAGCCGAGGTTGGTCTCTCGCTCGGGTCGCCCGGCACCACGCCGTCGATCCTGTGACTGTGCTGAACCGGTTGCGTGAACGTGGCGTTCGTACTCGCGACACTCATGGGCGGAGCCGGTCCTGAGATTCAGGGAGCCGACCGGGGAATGCATCCGCGGGTCGGCCGAGCACTCACGTTCCTGACCTGTTCACCACCGGGCCGGAGGGGGTACCTTGCGAGGGATAGAACACGAAAAATGGCAATGAGCAGGGAAAACTCGAATACGAACGAATCCTGCCGTTATCGGCGGCTTGATGAAAAGTCCCTGCTCAATGCCGCTATTTGGCCAAAATTGTGGAGCCTAGGGGAATCGAACCCCTAACCCCTGCCTCACAAAAGTCGAGCTGAGCCGTTCGATACAACGTCTCCGCCGGTAGCAACAGGAATTTCACGAAACTTCGCGCAATTTTCCGGCACAGACGGTACCTGTTCCCTGCTGACGCCGTCAACACCCCATCCCTGCTACTGACGGCGTCAGTAGGCCACTCTGTCAACGGAACGCCAATCCGGACCATCTGACGGAAACGGCTGATTCTAGTCAACGTCGCAACACCGACTGATTCTCGGAGGCTAGCAGAGCGGTGAAAAGCTCTGCCGGGCAACGGTCTTGAAGGACGCTTCGGGGGCGGTGGTTGAGTTCGTCCTCGACGGCCAGAAGATGCTTGGGCGAGTGGATGTTGAGGTTGGTTCCCTTCGGAAAGTAGTCGCGCAACAACCCGTTCGCGTTCTCGTTCGAGCCGCGCTGCCACGGGGAATGGGAGTCGCAGAAGTAGATCGGGGCGCCCAGCGACCGCGCGATCGTGACGTGCCGGGCCATCTCGGTGCCTTGGTCCCAGGTGATCGACCGCAGCAATGCCGGTGGCAGATCACGCATCCTGGCGGTCAGCGCCGTGTGCAGAGATTCGCTGTCGCGGGAGGACAGATGCAGTAACCGGACCATGCGGGTCTGGCGCTCGACGAGTGTGCCGATCGCCGAACTCTGATCCTTGCCAACGATGAGATCTCCCTCCCAGTGCCCCGCTTGCGTGCGGTCCTCGGGCCGAAATGGGCGATCGTGGACGGTGAGCATGGGACGTTGGAATCGTGGTCGGCGTCGTTCGGCATTCTGATGAGCGCGCCGATGATCGCGACCGGTGCGTAGCGGCGAGCGACGATGCGGTGCGAGCCGCGAGGGCCGCAAGAGGGACGATCCGGGCTGGTAGACGGCCTGATAGATGGTCTCGTGGCACAACCACATCTGCGGATCGCTGGGGAACCGTTTCCGCAGGTGCCGACTGATCTGCTGAGGGCTCCACCGCTGCGCCAGCAACTCCGCGACCATGCGTTCCAGTTCGGGGTGAGTTTCGAGGCGACGGCGATGCCGCCGAGCGCGCCGTGCAGTGGCACGTCGATGGGCTTCGAAGGGGCGATACCCTTTGGTCTTGAACGCATTTCGTCGTAGTTCCCGTGAGATTGTCGATGGTGATCGGCCCAGCTGGGTCGCGATCGCGCGGATGCTCATGCCTGCCTGGCGTAGATCAGCGATCTCGATTCGCTCGTCCTGGGACAGGAACCGGGCGTCGATCTGACGTACTGCCAACCGGTCCAAGGCCGGCACGAACCCGACGACCTTGCCGTTGCGGTAGGTCTTGTAGCCACGTGACCAGTTGGCGCCCGCGGTGCGCGATGCTCCGACTTCGCGAGCCGCGCGCTGAACGCTCCAGCCGCGAGCCCGAAGCTCCATGAACCGTTGACGTTTGGCCGATTGCGGACGACGCCCCGGCCCCTTCTTCACGCGACGCGACGACGGCAACACAACCTCCAGAACCTACGGGAGTGTTGCGATCACCGGTAGAAACCGCCCGGCTACGAGCAGAGACGTTGTTGCGCACCTGCGATCTTCCCGGCGCAGCGGCGGTCGGAGGGAATCGGAACCTCATGAGCGTCGATATATCTTGTCCCTCTTGCGGTTACGACGATTGCGTGCAGAGCGTTCCCGCGATCCGCGCTTCGGGGACCTCGACGGTTTATGGCACCGACTACTACTCCGGTGTCGGTGTGAGTTCGTCGGGCCTGGTGCCGGTCATGGGTTCCTCGCTCGTCGAGCGAACGCAATCCAGTTATCTCGCACAATCACTCGCGCCCGAGCCCGGATTCCGGGGTGCTGGGCGCCTCACCACCCTCGCACTGGTGCTGAGCTTGCCTGCGGTCGGGTATTTCGCCGCTGGGGGCGTGCTAATAAGCCGTCCACACCCCGACGTCTCGGCTGCTTCGATTTTGATCGGCGCTTTTGGTTTTGCGCTTTTCCTCGCGCTTCCGTCGTTGCTGATTTTGTGGTTCGCGTTCCGGCGGTTGCGACGCTCGGCCCGGATTCGGCGCGGGGCTCCTGCGGCGTACGCGGTTTGGCGGGCTGGGGTGTACTGCCACCGATGTGGCATGTGCTTTTGGCCCTTCGCGCCCGCCGCCGGGATCCCGGTGCGGCATCCGGTGCCTCCAGGCGGTTTCCAGGGGATCGTCTGGAACGTCGGGGGTTACCTCAACGACGCGTGATCTCTCCCGATACAGGGTCGTAGACCCCTGCCACCGTTGGCCGGTCGGAGCTCGCTTGCGGAGCCTGCGTTCGGTGATCCCCTCGGCGGTCTATCTCTGACCGTCGGTTACGGCGATTGTTCTGCCGATCCCGCGGACCGCGGCGGCTCGTTGAGCCTCTGCTCGCGCTCACGATGTGCCGCCTGCGCGCCTGGTCCAGGCTTTTTCTGCCCGGCGGCAAGTAGTTGGCGCGCGCCCCTGACGCTGATTTCGAGTAGTTCGGCGATATCGTCGGTGCTACATCCGTGCTCGTTCATGCGAACCACGGCCGCAGCCTGCCTGGTGTGGTGTACCGCGATGTCGGTTGCCGCGGTCTGTTCGAGGTGGCGGATCTTGTCGTGCAACGCTCGGATGCGGCGGTCGCGGCGTTGTTCGATCGTTGAAATCGCCTGCCACGCCGACCAAT
>NZ_LZMK01000087.1:0-623 GCF_001665865.1 Nocardia sp. 852002-20019_SCH5090214
CGGGTGACCATCGAGTCCGGGGTGCAGCCGGTGTGGCTGCCGCAGAAGAACTCGCCGAACTGCGCCGGCGTCATCTCAGGGAAGCCCTCGGCGCGGACTTCTTCGTTCGTGATGGTGTCGAGGCGCTCGCGGCGCACGTCGAGAACTTCGACATCGACGATCCGTACAAGTGGTTCGCCGCGGCGGCGGCCCATCACCTTGCGGCACAGCGTGAGCCGGGTGCCGGGCGTCAGCATCAGCCAGCCCGTGCGGCGGGTGACGGTCTTGGTGCGGTCGCGGACCTGGTCCTCGGTGAGCGAGACCGACATCAGGCGTGGCATGGGGTGCTCCTGTTCTGCGGGTACTGGTTCCAGATCCGGCCGTCGAGTTCACGCCCGGCCGTTTTCGGGGTGCGGCCACCCCACTGCTTGAAGAAGAACGCGGTCCCGGCCTCGACGCACTGGTCGCGCAGGTCGCGCACCCAGTCCGCCTCGATCGGCCGGGCGTGGGGCCCGGATTCGCCGCCGACGATGACCCAGTCGATCGCCGGGATCGGCCGCCAGTCGGCGCAGCCGGGGCACCCGCATTCGAAGCGTTCGTCGTCGTCGGGCCACCGGCACCGGCACCCGTCCGGGCATCCGGTC
>NZ_LZMK01000088.1:0-5228 GCF_001665865.1 Nocardia sp. 852002-20019_SCH5090214
CAGCTCTACCAGCTGGCCACCTACACCCAATACAGCGACACCGCAGGCCACCACGCCGCCTACACCAGCACCCCCGCGACCCCGACCGGAACACCGGCCCTCGTCGCGGTCGCCGACTGGTTCACCGCATTGGCTCACGACCTCGCTGC
Organism: Nocardia sp. 852002-20019_SCH5090214; assembly: GCF_001665865.1. Taxonomy (NCBI): domain Bacteria; kingdom Bacillati; phylum Actinomycetota; class Actinomycetes; order Mycobacteriales; family Nocardiaceae; genus Nocardia; species Nocardia sp. 852002-20019_SCH5090214. Next base: position 150 of record NZ_LZMK01000088.1, read on the forward strand.
CACCCACCCCAGCGCGGCAGCACCGCTACCCCCGACAACCACCACAACGGAGCCGGTCGCATCGACGACATCCGGTGCCGTCCCTGAGCGGACCGGCACGGCAACCCCTCCCCCTGCCGTGCCGAGTCCTTGAACCCCTTCGGCGGAGACGGTTTCTCTGCGCCAGAGATCAGTTCCGTCCTCGCGGGCCGACTCCGCCGAAGGGCCCATCCACCCCCCATCCACGTCGAGGAGGTGAAAACCCATGCCACACATCACATCCGCGGACACCACTCCGGCGCCAGGTGACGAATGGCGTTGGCTTGAGCCCGACTCTTCGCAAGAGCAGCAGCCCGAGCCCACGCAACTGTATCCGGGGTGTGAAGACACCCATCTCGCACCGGAGGTAGGGGGACAGGAGCATCCGCGACTCGGGCTGCCGTCCGCGCGGGTGTGGATAGTCGTGGGTGCGACGGTGGCTGTGGCCGCTGTACTGGTGCTCATCGGTGCATTGGTCGTTGTCGATCCGAGCGGACACACCCAGGTTCCCACCCTGACCGCTGTCCCGCTCACGAGCAACGCCGCAGCCGCCGGCGGGGCGTGCGCAGGACTCACCGGCGCCACGGTCACCGACCGAGACGGTGACACCCGGACCGTCGCCGGGGTCGTGGCCTCATTCGAAAACGCCTACTACCGGCTCCGCGATGCCAACGCCGCTCTGCGGGTCGTGGCGCCGGAGGCAGGACTGACGGCCGGTGCGCTCGCCGCCGGGATCGCCTCCATCCCGGCCGGCAGCACCTATTGCGTGGCGATCACCCCATTCGCCGCCGGCAGCGCGAACGTGCATGTGGTCGAGCAGCATCCCGACCGCACCCGCACCGACTACCTGCAAGTGATCAACACCCGCCTCGACGGTCCCGGCTTGGTGATCACCAACTTCCAGAAGCAGGCCGGACCATGACCGCCCTCGTCGCCCACTCCCACGATGAGCCCGCCGACGGACGCCTCGACCCGACCACTGTCACAGGACCCGGACCGGAACATCGTGCGCCGGTGAGGAATTCGCCGCTACCTGTCACAGGGGCGTATCCGCCTCTGTTCGCGGTGCTCGGCGCACACGGCGGCGCGGGCGCCTCGACGCTGGCCCGGTGGTGGGCACACGCCGCCGACACCGGACCGGCGTGGCCCGGATCGCGGGTGACCACGCAGCGGGTAGTGGTCGCGGCTCGCGACTGCCTGCCCGGGTTGGTCGCGGCGGCGGACCGGCTGCGCGAGTGGCACGCCGGGCTCACCCCCTCCGGGGTGACCGTGGTCGGGTTGGTGCTGGTCCCGCCGCGGCCCGGCCGTATTCCGCTGCCGGTGCGTCGCTACCGCAGCACCGTCTCCGCCCTGGTCGAGGGCGCGGTGTGGCCGATCCGCTGGCACGACGAACTGCTCACCCATGAGCTCGACGACCTCGCCACCTACACACCCAGCGACCCGCCGCCCCCGCGGCGCGCCCACCTGAGCGACGCCGTCCCCGCCGACGTCTATCACGCCGGCACAGCGATCACCGCCCGCATCGCCGCCACCCGAGCGCCCGCATCCGACCCAACACCCAGGAGATCCCCGTGACGCACTCCGTCATCGCCGATATTGCTGTTCTGGCGCAACAGATTCCGATCACACCCGAGGCACCGCCGGGGTCGGCCGGGCTGACCAAGGTCGTGAACTGGCTGGCCTGGGCGGTGATGCTCGCCGGCATCGCCGCACTCATCTACGCCGGCGGCAAATTCGGGTGGGAACGCTGGCACGGCGGCGCCGTGGAGAGCCCCAAGATCGTGCTGGGCGCCCTCGTCGGCGGAATCATCGCCACCAGCGCCGGATCCATCATGACTCAAATTGTCGCCAAATAACCAATGCGCCAACAAATTTCGAATCGACTCACATCGTGCTGTCCGCCGCCGAACGGCGGACGCGGCATCTCACCAACGTACTCGATTCTGAGGCAAAGGAATTCACACGTATGCCAATCATCGACACCTCCCCCTTGGCCATGTCCAGCAGCGACGGGCTCATGCTGGCCGGAGATCGTTGCGGGCCAACGTTCGCCGCGGCGACCGTTGTCTACGTACACGGGTTGCTGTGCGACGGCAGCTGGTGGCGGCCGCTGACCGAGCAGGTACACGACCGGCTCGACGGCCAGATCGCGCAAATCGTCTGGGATCAACGCGGGCACGGCCGCTCCGGTCGCCCCCACCGCAGCGTCGAGACCACCCTCGACCATCTGGCCGACGACCTCGACACCGTACTCACCCAAGCCACCGGATCGGTCGTACTGGTCACGCACTCGGCCGGATCCATGGTCGCGGCTGCCTACGCGCAGCGCTACCCGGCGCGCGCCGCCGCACTGTCAGGGCTGGTGCTGTTCAACGCCACCGGCGAATTTCCCGAATTCCCCGCCCTGCCCCGTCATTTCATGACTGCGGCGACGCGGATCAAGGGCCTTCGGCACGGCAAGCTCGACCATGTCGCGGCCGCGGCCGCGTCGGTGGCCGAACGACGCTTCCGCCGCACCGCACGACGGCTCGGGTCCAAGGCGCCGCTGGCGACCGGCGACCGTCCGGGTGATCCGCGGGTGCTGACCGACCTCATGCACGCCTACCGTCACTTCTACCTCGACCCGGACGTTGTCGCCGGGTTGCGGTCGGTGCCGTCGTTCGTGGTCACCGGCGACCGCGACCGCGTCGTCCCAGCCGCCCAATCGACCCGGTTCGCCGAGAAGATCTGGGCCGACCAGCAGGTCGTGTCCGGCGCCGGGCACTCCCTGCCACGCAGCGACCCGGACACGGCCGCCGAGGTGATCGTCGCGGCTCTCGATGTCGCCTACCACGTCGATGTCGACGAGCTCTTGCTCGATCAGGACGGTGAACTGGCCACAGACACCGACGGCACGCCATGACAACCACACGGCTGGACCCGAAAGTCCTCGCCCCGCTGACCCAGATGCTCGCCTGGCTGGCCTGGCTCGTCCTGCTGCTCGCGATCGCCCGCACCATCTGGATCGGCTGGCAGCTGGCGTGGCGACTCCACCGCGACGAAGCGATCGAAGGACTCGCCGGCGCCCTGCTCGCCGCCATCCTCGTCGGCTCCGCCAGCGGCATCGCCGCCGCCCTGTTCCCCACCCACTGAACCCCACACCCCTGGGAGACCGCAGTGAACCCGCACACTAGCCACCACGCCACACATCATGCCGGGCTGACCGCACTGATAGGACTGCTCGGCATCGCCACTCTCACCGGCTGCACCATCCCGGACGAACACAGCAACCCTAGCGCCGCGTCATCAGTGCCCGCGGACATCCACGCCGCACCGACCAACGTGACAACCACTGTCTACCAGGGATTCTCGCTCCCGGTAGCCGACCAAGGCCCCCACACGGTGACCGGCGCGGTCGCCGCAGGGTTCGCACATACCCCCGCCGGGGCGGCCCTGGCGGCGATCCACGCTGTCGTGCGGATGTCCGTGGCACCCGATGATCAATGGGCCACCGTGGGGCAACAGATGCTCGCCTCCGGCGCGGGGCGTGACGACTGGGCCGTGGCGCGGGCCCAGATGTCGATCACCACACCGATCGCCAGCACGCCACCGAAGATCCTGGGCTACCGCATCACCGGCTACACCCCGGACCGGGCCGACACCGCGATCTACACCCAGCAACCCGACACGTCGCTGACCTGCAACACCGCCACCGTCATCTGGCAGGCCGGCGACTGGAAACTCCTGCTCCCCGACGGGCACCACCCCGCCCTGGTCACCGCCCCCGACACACTGCCCACCGACACGATCCGGCTCCCGATCCGATGAACACGACCGCCGCGACTCTGCCACTGAAACACCACCGCTGGCTCGGGCTCGCAGTAGCGTTGGCCGTCCCGCTGAGCGGATGCGGTACTGACATCCCTCAACCCCCGCCCGCTGGTTTATCCACAACGATCCCCAGGACTGCTGCGCGGCCCCCGTTCACCGCGACACAGGCCCAGCCGCCGACCACAGACCTGTTCGGCAACCGTCTCGACGTCGTCGGAGACGAGGGACGCGCGTTTGCCCAAGATCCGGCCACGCGCCCCAACCCGTCGTCGGGCGACTATCTCACCGCGGCACCAGCGCAAATGTCCTGGCAACGCGGATGGGGCGGCGCCGCGCTACCAGTCTCCGGAAGCGATGGTCCGGCCGTCATCGACCACGGGATCGCCTCCGGGTTCGCCGACACCCCGCAAGGTGCGGCGCTGGCCGCCTGCGACGCGCTCGCCCGCACCCTCGCCGCACCAGAGGCACTGTGGCAGACCGTCGTTCGGACTCGTTTTGTCGGTGACACCGACGCGTTCATCGCCAGGGTCACGCGCAGCCGCACCCGCACACCGGATGCCGGCCGCTACGTCGCCGTCCCGGACGGCATCCGCATCCGCCCCGGTTACCGCGCCGATTTCGCGGTCGTCGACATCGCCACCCGAACCCGCGACGGCTACAGCTATTCGTCCTGGCCCATGACCTACGCCGGCGACTGGCGCGTGCGCCTGCCAGGCGACATCGAAACACTCTGGCAGCCAGGCGATCCCATCGAAAACCTTGCCGGCTTCGGGCAATGGAGGACCACCACATGACAACTCCAGCCATCGCCTCTGTCAGGCATGCTCAGCTGCCGGATAGCGTGTGTGACCTGCCCACCGGGCCCGGCGCGGTGTGCGCGTTGAAACAACTCGGCGGCAAAGCCGCCAACTCCGCAGCCAACTCCGCATTCGACAGCGTTGTCGACTCTCTGGTCAATGGCATGACATCCGCAATTCGGTTCGTGATGACGTGGTGGGTGAACCTGCCCTCTCCGCAGCTGGCGGCGTCTACCGGGGAGCCGGGGCCTGCCTTGGCGTCGATCCGCGGGTACACCAGCGGTTTGCAGGTTCTGCTCATGATCGCGGGGATTTTGTTCGCCGCCGCTCGGTTGGCGATGGCCAAGCGTGGTGGTGTCGCGGGGGAGGCGCAGGAGAGCTTTCTCATGTTCGCGCGGGCGGTGTTCGCCTCGATGATGTTTTCCGCCCTGATCACCACCGGCACGAAAGCCGG
>NZ_LZMK01000089.1:0-3923 GCF_001665865.1 Nocardia sp. 852002-20019_SCH5090214
TTCCACCTGAGGTGAGCCCGCATGTCCTCGTCGGTGATCGTGATCGGGTGCCCCGTCGGACACGTCGGCGTCGAGTGCGAGGCCGCCGAACAGTACCGATTGAGACACTCGTACCGCCGCAGAGTGAAGAACCTCTCGGGATACAGATCCACGGTCCCCTCCTCGCTCGCGGGTGCTCAGCCGATCGAGTATGCCCGCCAGCGGCGACAACCGCAGCCCGCTCTACACGGCCCAGGAATCCTGAGGCTGTCATGAGCCGCAAAGTAGGACGCGTGGGTAACCGGCGATCCGCCTTACGCAATTCCCCTCCGCCGATGGGCATGTGGCGAAGCGTCGCCGCAGCGACCGACACCGGCCCGGTCCCGCCTCACCTGTGCTCAAAACCGGACAACGCCCAGCGCAGGCAAGTGATACAGTTTTACTACTGCACAGTTTTAGAACGACAGTGAGGATGTGGCTCCTATGACGCAGCGGATCACCGACCGGCCGACCGTCACCGACTTCTTTTGCGGGGGCGGCGGTTCGACGCACGGGCTGACACGCGCCGGGTGGTGGGGGCGGGTGGCCTGCAATCACGACGCGACCGCGATCGCCACGCACAAGCTCAACCACCCGACGGCCCGACACATCGAGGAGTCCATTGCCCGTGTGGACTTCCGGCAGCTCCCGACGACGACCATGCTCTGGGCCTCTCCCAGCTGCGTGTGGCACGCCCGATCCGGCGGCCGCGCTCGCCCGCCGGCCGAGGTCGAGCTGCTGCGCGCCGACCCCGGGTCTATCGACCGCGCAACAGCTTTCGCGGTGGTGGAGGCGGCCGAGATCCACCGGTATTCCGTGGTCGCCATGGAGAACGTCCCCGAGTTCGCCGATTGGACGTTGTACCCCTGGCTGCTCGACGGCCTGGAAAGGCTCGGCTACACCGTGCAAACCTTGATCCTGGACGCCGCCGACTTCGGCCACGCCCAGCACCGGCGCAGATGGTTCGCGGTATGCACCCAGCCCGGCATCACGGTCGACCTGACCAGCGCGCCCGCCGAGCCGGTCTACGCGGCGGCGATCCTGGACCCCACGCCCGGCCGCCTGGTGGACCGGCCGCTGTACGTGTCGCCGCAAATCGACGCGATCACCGATCCCGGTGTCGCACACCTGGTGACCTACCGCCGCAACGCCCGCCCCCGGCGCGCCGACCGTCACCGGCTGGCCACGGTCACCGCAGGCGGTAATCACCACGCCGTGGCCACCGTGGACCACGACGGGCGTGCCTGGCACCGGATGCTCACCAACCGCGAATGCGCTCGCGCCCAAGGGTTCTCCGACGCCTATACGTTCGTCGGCACCCGCGCCCAGGTGAAGCGACAGATCGGCAACGCGGTACCCGTCGGGATCGCGGAATGGATCGGCGGCCGGGCCGCGGCCGCGCTCGGCTACTCCCCCGAGTCGTTGGGAGTGGCCGCGTGACCGCAGACAGCGAAGTGCAGTTTTGAAACTGATTAGACTCGTGGCGGATTCCCCCACGACAGAAAGGTGGCCCTGCATGCCCGCCGACCCCCGCCGCACCCGCCCGGTCGAAGAGATCGACCTGGCCGGCCATGCCGCCGCGATTCGGCAGGCCCGCGCCGAAGGGCAGCTTCCGCCCTCCGGCCGGCTGCTCGGCCTGCCGGAGCTGCCCGACGGTGACGTGTGGGTGGACATCGCCGGTGCCGAAGCGGTTACCGGTGTCCCCGCTCGCACGATCACGGGATGGCTGACGCGAGGCGGGCCGAAGAAGGCGCCGTTCCCCGCCCCGCACCGGATCCTGTACCGGCTGTACTGGCCGCTGTCCAAGCTGGAGCAGTGGACCGATGACTACACCGACTGACGGTGTCGTCACACCGGATCTACTTTGCGGCTCGTGACAGCCTCAGGATTCCCGGACCTACACGAGCGGTCCCCGAAACGGCCAGCGTTCCGGGGACCATGCGTTCCGAGGATTCGTTCCGGAAACGGGTGCGGTTACTTCTTGTCATCGGTGGGGTCGTTCTTCGCGGCCGCCGACTGGGCGCGCGGTGCGAACCCGGATTTCGCGCTGGAGCTTGCGGAGTCCTTCGCGGCCGCGGACTGGATACGCGAGGCCGCTGCGTCGTCCATCAACGTGGCGTGGCCCTTGCTGCCGCCTGACTTCGACATCGCTTGCTCTCCTCTCCGTGTCGGATTCCCTCTCCGACTCCCAGAGTGGCATCGATCCGGGCCGGTGGACCGCCCGATTTCCGGCCCGATTCGTCCCGTTTTCTGACCTCCGATAAGCGGGGATTATCGGCGGCCAGACGGCATGTGGGGCCCAGTTGACCTCCGAAATCATCTGTCAGGATTCCCTGACGATTGGTAGAATGTAAGGAGTTCCTGACAGTTACGGAAGGGTGCGGGACATGAGCAGAATGACCGACGACGGCAATCACGAGGGCTACATCGAACACGTATTCGCCGATGGCGTGACCGGCAGTGGTCGGTCGAACGGCGCGCCGACCGCTACCCATCGGCCGGACGGCACCGCAATTCCGTACGAGGACCGGCAGTCTCGCGACTGGGATGAGGTGATCGGGTTTCAGGCGGTCTGCGTCGGTCACCGCGGCCGGCCCTGCTGGAGGGGGCCGGTCTGGGCTCGGGTTGCCACGCCGATGGAGGGCTTGGACGACACCGCCTACTTTGACCCGTTCGGAGACCGGAGGGTTCACGCACCGAACCGGGCCGGGCTGAGCGAATCCGCCGAAGATCTGATCATGCAGGCATGGGACGAGCACATCGCCCCGTTCCGGGGGTGCTACGCCGTCGAGGTCGCAGCCGAAGCGGTCGCCGAGGCACAACAGGAACTCACCGCCGCTGTGCGGGCCGCGCGCGAGCAAGGCGCATCGTGGGAGGCGATTGGTCAGGCTGCGGGGATGACTCGGCAGTCCGCCCACGAACGATGGGCGAAGGTGATTAACCGCGGTTGATTGGCCCCAGGCCTCCTGCTGACCCGTCCGGGCCTACTCTTGGTCCGACACAGGATCGTCGGATGCAGCGGGGAGCCCGAGATGCGCAGTCAGCGTGAACAATACGTCGAAGTCATCGATGAACTCGCCCACGTCGGGGAGACACCGACCGCCACCGAACTAAAGCCGCTGTGCGAGCACACCGCGCGACTCGATGACCGACTCGCCGAAGTCACCGATCGCGGCGAGCGCCACGAGCTCGACAAGCTCAGCCGACAGGCCAACACCCTGCTGCGCCGTGCCTACGCGCGCGGCAATTTCGCCCTCGATGTCGCCGATGCTGCGCGTGCCCGCGAGATCCACGACGCTCTGTATCCGAACCACCTCAGCCCGCACCGGACGCCGGCCAACGATCGCCCCGAACGAAGCGGTCCGATCAACGCCTTCGCCCTCGCCGCCCGGCGCGAGCGCGAGGAACTCGAACGGCCCGGCCCCTGGGACGGTTTCGACCGGTAGAGGTCACCGGCCGCGATCCGATGACCCCCCGAGCGGTATGCCGAACTGGTCGCCGAAGGCCGACGGCTCGTCGCTCAGCGTGACCGCTGGCCGAAACGCTGAGCAGCCGCATCCGCGCACGGACAGCGCCGAGATATGGACGATGCTGAGATCAGGTACATATTCCCGGGCGGCCGAGGCCACCCCGGACCCACACCGACCAGCATCGCGGCACCGCGCGGGTGGGCTGGCTTGACCAGCCCACGCAACAGCCCCCTTAAGAACACCTCACGGAATACCCCACGGAAAAATCGCGGCCTCCAGCCGCTCGACGGTCACTTCCCCAACCGCTCGTACCCCGGCAGCGGCCCGACCGGTCGGGCCGGGATCGGCTGGGATACTTCGGGTATGGGGATCGAGGCTGTAGAGGGGACCGGCCGCAGGGGACACACACCGCGCGGGAATCACGTCGAGCGGCGG
>NZ_LZMK01000090.1:0-844 GCF_001665865.1 Nocardia sp. 852002-20019_SCH5090214
TTCGTCACCAGCACCGACACCCTGTATCTGCTGTCGAAAGAGGGCAAAGCCTCCGGCGGAGCGCTCGTGAGCGCGTTCACGTCGGCGGTCGCGGCAGCGGGCGAGGCCGACGGCGTACGTGCCGGTGGCCGGATGCCGACACCGATGCTGCTCGTGCTCGACGAGGCCGCCAATGTCGTGCGCTGGCGCGATCTGCCGAAGCTCTACAGCCACTTCGGATCTCGCGGCATCGTCGTCATGACCATTCTGCAGTCCTGGGCTCAGGGCGTGGGCTGCTGGGGCGAAGCGGGCATGAAGGCGCTGTGGTCGGCGGCCAACATCAAGGTCCTCGGCAGCGGATTGGACGACGAGGACTTCCTGCAGGCCCGCTCCCGCATCGTCGGTGATCACCGCGAGCTGGTCACCAGCGTCTCGCGCGGCCGGCGGGCGGACTCGGGCACCGAGTCGACCTCGCTGACCACCGAGGCCACTCTCACCGCCAGCGATATCGCGGCCATGCCCCGTGGGCGGGCGCTGGTGTTCACCTCCGGTCACCGCTCGACTCTCGTGCGGACCACGCCGTGGATGGAACGCGCCGACGCCGACCTCATCCGCGAATCGATCGCCGCACACGCACCCACCCAATCCGGCACCACCACGGCTGGCCCGCGCCTGCGTGCCGTGCCGTCTGACGAGGAGGACAACGCAGCATGAGCGACACCACCACCCCCACCAACGGCGCTGCCCCGGCCGGATCGGCTGCCGCGCAGATCATCCCGGCCGCCGAGCTGAGCGAGCTGATGGACGCCGTGGTCCGTAAGGCCGTCAGCGCGAAATTCGCTGAGCAGGCCAAAGAGATCGCCTG
>NZ_LZMK01000091.1:0-26378 GCF_001665865.1 Nocardia sp. 852002-20019_SCH5090214
GAGCTGGGTGGTCGCCATACTGGCGTGACCGAGCAGTTCCTGGACCACGCGCAGGTCGGCTCCGCCTTCCAGCAGATGGGTCGCGGCGGTGTGGCGCAGGCCGTGCGGACCCATGTCCGGAGCTCCCGGTACGGCCGAAACAACCTCGTGGACAACGGTTCTGGCCTGGCGCTGGTTCAGCCGGCGGCCGCGCCGGCCGAGCAGCAGCGCTCGCCCGGATTCGGTGGTGGCCAGGTGCGGGCGCCCGAAGTTCAGCCAATTCTCCAGTGCCCGATCGGCGGGCAGGCCGAACGGCACCGAGCGCTCCCTGTTGCCCTTGCCCAATACCCGCACCAGCCTCCTGCCCCGGTCCACGTCATCGATGTCGAGTCCGCACAGTTCGCTGACCCGGATTCCGGTGGCGTACAACATCTCCACCACGAGCCGATCCCGCAGAGCCATCGGGTCACGCTGCGCCGCACCGGATTCCGCGGCGTTCATGGCCGCATCGGCCTGATCCTTGCCCAGCACGGCGGGCAGCACCCGGTGTGCACGGGCCGAGCCCAGCCGTGGACCGGGATCGGCCGCGAGGCGGCCGGTGTGGGTCAGCCAGGCGGTGAACGTCCGCGCCGCCGAGGCACGCCGCGCCATGGTGGTCCGGGCGGCGCCCCCGGCCGATTGGTCGGCCAGCCACGATCGCAACAGCGGCAGATCGATCTCTCCCACCGCGGCATCGGGCGACCGGGCACACAGATGCTCCAACAGGGATCGCGCATCCCCGAGATAGGCCCGCACCGTGTGCGCGGACCGGTTGCGTCCCAGCAGCAGATGCCGTTCGTACTGCTCGAGCAGATCCACGAGATCGCCCGGTAATCCGTCCATTTCTCCACGTTCACCGGCGCCCGGCCCGCGCGCAAGCCACCGCGCCGACAGCAGTACGGAAGGACCCGCAGATCACCGCGGAGCACGCACGTCGCATTCGCCTTTCACGCCTCCTTTCGCACGGTGCGGAACCAGCCCGAACTGTCCGACCCGACCAGGCCGGCGACCTCGAGGCCAACCAGTGCCGCGCGCACCGCGTGGATGGCGAGGCCGCTCTCGTCGGCGATCTGTTTCGGCAGTCGCGAACCGGCCACCGGCAGTTCGGCGAAGACGGCCGCCTGGTCCCCGGCCAGACCGGCGCCGGCTTCGCTGCTCCCAGGCAGTGACAGTCGCAGCGGTCCGACCTCGTCGTGGATTTCGTCGACCCGACTGACGAGAATCGCTTCGCGGTCGCGGATCATCCGGTGGCAGCCGACCGACGCCGCGGCGGTGATCGGCCCCGGCACCGCGAGGGCCGGACGGCCCAGGCGCCGCGCCCATTTCGCGGTATTGCGCGCGCCGCTGCGCATGCCCGCCTCGATCACCAGCACCCCGTCGGACAGGGCGGCGATCAAGCGGTTCCGAGCCAGGAACCGGTGTTTGTGAGCGGCTGCGCCGGGCGGATATTCGCTCACCACCACACCCGTTTCGGCGATCTCGGCCAGGAGGCGTTCGTGCTGAGCGGGATAGGGCCGGTCGATCCCGCAGGCCAGCACGGCGATCGTGTTGCCGCCGACGGCCAGCGCCGCGCGATGCGCCATCCCGTCGATGCCGAAGGCGGCACCGGACACGATCGTCCAGCCGTGCGCGGCCAGTTCGCCCGCGAGTTCGGCGGTGACCTGTTCGCCGTATCCCGAGGAGCAGCGTGCGCCGACCACGGCGATGGCCTGTTCGGTGTACTGCTGCAGTGACAACGGACCGCGGGCCCACAGCACCAGCGGCACCCCGGCGTCGGCGTCGCGGGCCGGGTCGAGTTGCGTCAGGCCCAGCAGGCGCCACTGCGGCCACTCCGGATCGTCCGGCGTGATCACCCGTCCGCCGATGCGCGCCATCAGCTCGAGATCACGCTCGGCACGGTCGATCTCGCGCCGGCGTTCGGTCGGACCGCGCAGCGATGCGGGCAGATCGCATTCCCGCACCGCACGTGCGGCCTCCACCACGCCGACTCGTGCGATGAGCGCCGACAACGCCGGACACGGGCCCTCCACCACACGGGACAGATAGACCCACGCCAGCCGTTGTTCGTCCGCGTCGACGGTCACCAGGGACGCGACGCCACCACCCGAATCGCCGCCCCCGCCGACGCTGTGACCGGTCACCGCCACACCTCCGCGTCGCCACGGACGCCGCCCGCATGTCGCGGGTGGTGTCGCGGAACCGGACAGGCCCGTATCGCGGTCGTGTCGTCGCCCGACCTGCGAAACACGCTGTGGCTCTCCGGTCGTTCCCGACTCCGAGCGCGCTCGGCGACCACCGTCCCCACGCGGCCCATCGATCGACGGATCATCAATTCCCTCCCTTAACTCCGCATTCGGTCATCCGTACCCACGCCCACGCCCACGCCCATACGATGGGCGCCGACCGGCAACGCTCGACGCTTCAGGACACGCCGCGTTGCCGAAAGTTCAACGCCTGCAGCACGTCCTGCGCCGACGGCACTTCTCCCCCGCGTAGGTCGCAGACGGTCCAGGCGACTCGGATCGCCCGGTCCGCACCCCGGGCGGACATCCGGCCCTGACGCAGCGCGCTCTCCACCGGCGCCAGCGCATCCGCCGGCAGCCGGAAGCGCTGGCGCAGCACATGTCCCGGTACCTCAGCGTTGACGGTCCACCCGTACTCGGACCAGCGTCGCGTCGCGGCCCGGCGCGCCAGCTCGACCCGTTCCCGCACGACCACACTGGATTCGGCGTCGGAGGAAGTGAACGTCCCGGCGGCGTGCGCATGCATCTGGACCCAGATGTCGATGCGATCCATGAGCGGGCCTGACAGTTTGCCCAGATACCTGCGGCGGGCCAGCGGTGCACAGATGCAGTCGACGTCGCGGGCCGGAGCGCACGGACACGGATTCGCCGCCAGAATGAGCTGGAATCGCGCCGGGTATCGCGCCACGCCGTCACGACGGGCGATGCGAACCTCGCCCTCCTCCAACGGGGTTCGCAACGCCTCCAGCACCTTGGTGCCGATTTCGGCGCATTCGTCGAGGAAGAGGACGCCGCGATGCGCCCGGCTGACGGCACCCGGCCGTGCGGATCCGGAACCACCGCCCACCATCGCCGATACGGAGGTCGAATGGTGCGGTGCCACGAACGGTGCCGTCGTGATGAGCGGATGATCGTCGGACAGCGTCCCGGCCACCGAATGGATGGCGGTGACCTCCAGCGACTCCGATTCCGTCAACGCCGGCAACAGCCCCGGAAGACGTTGCGCCAACATGGTTTTGCCGATGCCGGGCGGGCCGGTCAGCAACAGATGGTGGCCGCCGGCCGCGGCCACCTCCAATGCCCAGCGAGCCTCGTCCTGTCCGACCACCTCGTTGAGATCGCCGATACTTCGCCGCGGGGCGGTGTAGCTACCGTCCGGCGCCGACAGTTCGCCCTCCCCGCGCAACCAGTCGATCAGCGCGCGCAGTGTCGGCGCCCCGAGCACAGTGACCCCGTCCACCAGCCCGGCCTCACCGAGCACCGACTCGGGCACCACGACGGTCCTGCGACCGGCGGTCCGCGCCGCCAGCACGGCGGGAAGAATGCCCCGCACCCGCCGCACCCGGCCGTCGAGGGCCAGTTCGCCGAGCAGGACCGTACCGGCGAGCTTCGACCCGGGCACCGAATCACCGGCGTGCAGCACGGCCGCTGCCAATGCCAGGTCGTACACGCTGCCGACCTTCGGCAACGTGGCGGGCGACAGGGCGAGGATGACGCGGCCGTCGGGCCACTTCTCCCCCGAGTTCGCGACCGCGGCCCGGACCCGGTCCCGCGATTCCTGCAGGGTGGTGTCCGGGCGCCCGACCAGATGAACCGACGGCAATCCCTGCCCGATATCGGCTTCGATCTCGACGAGTTGTCCGTCCACCCCGGTCACGGCCACCGAATGAGCGCGTCCCAGGGCCATCAGAACGCCGCCCGGACGTGCTCTATCCGCGGGTACCGGCCGGGGAGCAGCAGGACCGACACCACATCGAAGCGGACCCGCCGCCACGGTCCGCTCTGTTCGGCCAGCCACAGCAGCGCGAGCCGGCGAATGCGCTGCTGTTTGGCGAAGGTCACCGACTCGGCCGGTGTGCCGAACCCCAGCCCGGAACGGGTCTTGACCTCGACGAAGGCCGTGGTGTCCGCTTCCCGGGCGATGAGATCCAATTCGCCGTAGCGACACCGCCAATTTCGTTCGACGATCCGCATCCCGGCCCCCTGCAGGAACTGCGCGGCCAGTTCTTCTCCGTGGGCGCCGAGCGCCAGATTGTGTGCCACCTGCTCAGCATGCCGTCGGCGAAACTACGGTCCGCCGGTCTCACCTGCGGAAACAGAAAGCCTGTGGATGAACCCCGGGCTGTGGATCACCAGCCGGGCCGGCGACCGATCTCCCCAGGTCGGGCCCGCTCTCGCTACCTGCGCGCTATTCGGGGAGGCGCAGGTCCGGCTTCTCCAGTTCCTCGATGTTCACGTCCTTGAACGTGATCACGCGGACGTGTTTGACGAAGCGGGCGGGCCGATACATATCCCACACCCACGCATCCGACATCCGCACCTCGAAATACACCTCACCGTCGGCGTTCTGCGGGCGCAACTCGACAGAATTGGCCAGATAGAAGCGGCGTTCGGTCTCGACGACGTACGAAAATTGACCGACGATGTCCTTGTACTCGCGATACAGCGAGAGTTCCATCTCGGTTTCGTACTTCTCGAGGTCCTCGGCGCTCATGCCTCGCTCCGCTCGCTCATCGGGTGGAATATCCTCCTCTATCGCCACGAACGCGTGTAGCGTGCTCACATCATCCCGCATGGGCGGTATCGGCAGCCACCCGCCCGGTCTCCGCGGCCTCGGTGCCCCGGACATTGCGCCACGACCGGCGGTGTTCGTCACTGGGCCCGAGCCGCTCCAGCGCGGCCAGATGCTCGGGCGTGTTGTAGCCCTTGTGCGCGGCGAAGCCGTATCCGGGCAGGTCACGGTCCATCGCGACCATGATGCGGTCGCGCGTCACCTTGGCGAGGATGCTGGCCGCGGCGATACAGGCCGCCGCCGCGTCACCACCGATCACCGGCAGCGACGGGACGCTGATACCCGGCACCCGGAAGCCGTCGGTGAGTACGTAGCCGGGCCGCACCTCCAGACCCGCCACCGCCCGGCGCATGCCCTCGATATTGGCGACATGGATGCCGATCGCGTCGATCTCCCACGCGGGAATCACCACGACCTTCCAAGCCAGCGCCCGGCGCACGATCACCGGATACAGCTGCTCGCGCACGGCCTCGGTCAGCTTCTTCGAATCGTCCAGTCCCGCAAGGGAATCGTAGGCCTTGGGCGCGAGCAGACAGGCCGCGACCACGAGCGGACCGGCGCAGCACCCCCGGCCCGCCTCGTCGACACCCGCGACCGGACCGAGACCACTGCGGATCAGCGCCGCTTCCAGCGTGCGCAGGCCACCGGCTCGCCGCATCACCACTCGCGGCGGCCAGTCTCCTGTGCGAACCACCGGCCGGATGATCTTGCCGCCCTTACCGTTGCGCATCGTGCGTCGCGATGTCTCCGCCACTGCACCTACCGTTCGACTATCCCGTGACTCGATTATCTCGCGCCGCGCGCCTCAGTTCGTCTGCGGATTCTGTGACCGGACCGGGCCGATCCGGCTCGGCGGCCAGATCTTGAACACCGCCTTACCGCGCACTGCGTCGACCGGCACGGTGCCGGAGTACTCGTCGTCGACATGGGCGCGCGAGTCCGCGGATTCGTTGCGGTTGTCGCCCATCACCCACAGATTGCCCTCGGGCACCTTCACCGGGCCGAATTCGCGGCCGCGCGGGTCGATCGACAGCCCGCCGGCCACCTTGGTCGCATAGGCCAGCCCCGGCTGATAGGGGTAGATGTAGTGCGCGTACGGCTCGTCGAGCGGTTTACCGTCGACCATCACCCGGCCCTGCGCATCGCAGCACTGCACGGTCTGACCGCCGGTCGCGATCACGCGCTTGACCAAGTCGTTCTCATCCGGCGGCACCAGTCCGAAGAACGAGAAGAAGTTCTGCACGCCGCGCACGACGACATTGCTGGAGCGGTTGGAGTGGTAGGACTTGTTCCACGAACCGCTCGGGCCGACGAATACCACGACGTCGCCGGGCTTGGGATCACCGAAGTCGTAGCTCAGCTTCTCGACATAGATCCGGTCGCCCGTGCAGCCGGTGCAGCCGTGCAGCGTCGGTTCCATCGACTGTGACGGGATCACATACGGCCGGCCGATGAAATTCACCACCAGCGCCGCGATCACGGCGGCGATGACGATCAGGATCGGCAGTTCCTGCCAGAAGGGCCGCTGCTTCCGCTTGCGCCTGCCGCGCCGACTGCGCGATGCGGACTCGTCTTTGCGTTCGCCACCGGCACGTTTGTCATCGGCTCCGGGCACCGCCACCGACTCGCTTTCGTCTGCCACGCCGAACAGGTTATCCCGCAGCCATGTTCGTCGTCGCCCCGGCGCACCCTGCGTGCCGAGAAGGCGGGCATATCCCGGCCGGTAAAAGGAAAACCCCCGGTCGCGAGGACCGGGGGCGGGCGTGAACGGGCAGAGCCCTGATGTTCAGCGCTTCTCCTTGATCTTGGCGGCCTTGCCGCGCAGATCGCGCAGGTAGTACAGCTTGGCCCGGCGGACGTCACCGCGGGTCACCACATCGATGTGGTCGATGTTGGGGCTGTGTACCGGGAAGGTGCGCTCGACACCCACGCCGAACGACACCTTGCGCACGGTGAAGGTCTCGCGGATGCCGCCGCCCTGGCGGCGGATGACCGCACCCTTGAAGACCTGGATGCGCTCCTTGTTACCTTCGATAACCTTCACGTGCACGTTCACCGTGTCACCCGGGCGGAAGTCCGGGATATCGGTGCGCAGCGACTTTTCGTCGACGAAGTCGAGGGTGTTCATTTCCGTCCTTTGGAAGTTCGCGTGAACAGAGGAACCTGGCGGCAACTGCTCGGCCGGTTCGTGCTCCGGATATTGGGCGGTGCGCCGGGTCGAATGCGCCCAGAGCAACCTGAGCATTGTGCCAGATCAGGCCGCTGCGGGAAAAATCGCCCCCGGGATCCGCGTCGTCCCGGCGTCAATGTCCGGTGTGCTGTGGGTGGGCCGCCGTCAGGTCGCCCGCGTCGGCCGGTCCCGGCGTACCCGCCGGTGGCGGCGCGGCGGCAGGCCCGGTGCGGTCCGGTCCGTCGTGCATGGTGGCCCGCATCGCTCTGGTCCGCAGGTGGGCGGGCGGAGCGGGGACCACGGTACGCGCCAATTCTTGCTCGGCCGCACTGCGGACGTGCGCGACATCGGGTTTGCCGGCGACCAGATCCTGCACGAAGATCTTGGCCCGGATCACCGGCCGCCGGTACCGGCGTTCGCGCACGACCGCCCGGTACATCAGGCGGCGGCGCTCGCCGTAGCGCCAGCGGGCCCACGGCGCACCCGGCCGGCTCAGCCGCAGTGCGCCCACGACCAGCAGCGGCAGGAAGAACATGCCGAACAATCCGGTCCAGATCTTGCCCTTGGCGATGACGATCGCGGCCAGCACCAGATTCACCAGCGCGAAGATGCCGAGGAAGCTGCGTCCCGCGACGCTGTTGTCGTGCCGGATGTCGTTGACGTCGAGCAGCCACAGCGGGTGGAAGCCGAGCAACAGCAACCCGGTGACCGCGACCGCGACGAACACCGCATCGACGGAGGTGCGTCCCTGTTCCTCCCAGTACACGTCGCGCAGGTAATAGATCAGCGCGAATTCGTCGAGCACCAGCGCCGCGCCGACACCGAAGGTCGAGGCGAGCGCGGAGATCGTGCCGACCCCGGTGTTGTAGGTCGCGACCAATCCCAGTCCCGAGGCCAGAACCAGCACCACGCCGAACACCATGTGGTGAATGTGCACGTTGCCGGCGCGCAGGTTGCCCGGCCACCAGCGCACCTGCTTGCGAATCATCCGCACACTGAGCCGGATCAACAGGAATCCGACGATGAAGCCGAGCAGGAAGCACAGCAACGGCAGGCGTCCCTCCGCGAGGATCGCGTCGTCGAACCAGCGCCGCACAGCCGTCGTCCCCTCATTCGGAACCGGGGTGTCGGGGTAGTGATGCCCCGCGAGGCCGATCATCGAGACCTGACCCCGCGACTCCATTGTCCCGTACCCGGCCGCCGCAGTCGGGGCAAACCCGAATGCGGCGGCCGCCGAGGCTTACCGCCCGAAACCGGCGCGGCGCAGCGCATCCGCCATCGAGCCCGACGGTTCGGGCGCACCGCGACGCTGCTGATTGCGGCCCTGTCCCTTGTTCTGGCCACCGCCACGGTTCTGTCCGCCGCGATCCTGGCCTCCGCGATCCTGGCCTCCGCGATCCTGGCCGCCGCGGCCCTGATTGCCCTGGCCGCCGCGCGGCTGACCACCCCGGTTCTGCCCGCCGCGCTGGCCCGCGCCGCCCTTCTCGGCTTTGCCCGCGCCGGGCTCGTCGTCCAGACGCAGGCTCAGGCCGATGCGCTGGCGGGCGACGTCGACCTCCAGCACCTTCACCTTCACCACGTCACCGGATTTCACGATCTCGCGGGGATCGCGGACGAACGAATGCGACATGGCCGAGACGTGGACGAGACCGTCCTGATGGACACCCACATCGACGAAGGCGCCGAAGGCGGCCACGTTCGTCACCACACCTTCGAGCACCATGCCGGGTTCGAGGTCGGCGACCTTTTCCACGCCGGCGGCGAATTCGGCGGTCTTGAATTCCGGGCGCGGGTCACGGCCGGGCTTCTCGAGTTCGGCGATGATGTCGGTGACGGTCGGCACACCGAATTTCTCGTCGGTGAATTCGCCCGGCCGCAGTGCCCGCAGGGCCGAGGTGTTGCCGATCAGGCCGGGCACGTCGCGTCCGGTCGCCTCCAGGATCCGGCGCACCACGGGATAGGCCTCGGGGTGCACGGCCGAGGAGTCCAGCGGGTCGTCGCCGCCGCGGATGCGCAGGAAGCCCGCGCACTGCTCGAATGCCTTGGGGCCCAGCCGCGGAACCTCCAGCAGCGCGGTGCGGCTGCGGAACGGGCCGTTCTGATCGCGATGCGCGACAATCGATTCCGCGACCGAGGAGGCGATGCCGGAGACACGGGACAGCAGCGGCACGGAGGCGGTGTTGACGTCGACACCGACCGCGTTCACCGCGTCCTCGACCACCGCGCCCAGCGACCGGGCCAGCAGGGTCTCGGAGACGTCGTGCTGGTACTGGCCGACGCCGATGGACTTCGGCTCGATCTTCACCAGTTCGGCCAGCGGATCCTGCAGCCGCCGCGCGATCGAAACCGCGCCGCGCAGCGAGACGTCCAGTTCCGGCAGTTCCTGCGAGGCGTACGCGGAGGCGGAATACACCGAGGCGCCCGCTTCCGAGACCACGATCTTGGTCGGCTTCCGCGCGCCGGGCGTCGCACCGATCCGCGAAATCAGTTCCACGGCAAGGGCATCGGTCTCCCGGGAAGCGGTGCCGTTGCCGATCGCGATGAGCTCCACGTCGAACCGCGCCACCAGCGCCCCGAGCACCGCCAGCGACTTCTCAGTCTGGCCCTGCGGTTTGTGCGGATAGATCGTCTCGGTGGCCACCACCTTGCCGGTGCCGTCCACCACGGCCACCTTCACGCCGGTGCGGTAGCCCGGGTCCAGGCCCATGGTGGTGCGGGTGCCGGCGGGTGCGGCGAGCAGCAGGTCACGCAGGTTGGCGGCGAAGATGTCGACGGCGTCCTTCTCGGCGGACTGCCGCAACCGCATCCGGATATCGATGCCGAGGCTGACCTGCAGTTTGGTCCGCCACGCCCAGCGCACGGTGTCGAGCAGCCAGGTGTCGGCCGGGCGCCCCTGGTCGGCGATGCCGAACTTGTGCGCGATCCGGCCCTCGTAGATGGTGCGCTGCCCCGGCTCCGGTTCCTCGGTATCGGATTCGAGCGACAGGCTCAGCACGTCTTCCTTCTCGCCGCGCAGCAGCGCCAGGATGCGGTGCGAGGGCAGTTTGGCGAACGGTTCGCTGAACTCGAAGTAGTCGGCGAATTTGGCCCCGGCCTCTTCCTTGCCGGTCCGGACCCGCGAGGTGACCTGGCCGCGCTCCCACATCAATTCGCGCAGTTCACCGACGAGGTCGGCGTCTTCGGCGAATCGCTCGACCAGAATCGCGCGGGCCCCGTCGAGCTGTTCGGCGGTGTAGCCGGACGGATCGGTGGTGGGGTCGCCGATGAGGGCGTCCGCGACCGGTTCGTGTCCGGCCTCGCGGGCGATCTGCGCCTTGGTGCGCCGCTTCGGCTTGTAGGGCAGGTAGATGTCCTCGAGGCGGGCCTTGGTCTCCGCGAGCATGATCTGCTGTTCCAGCGCGGCATCCAACTTGCCCTGTCCGCGAATGGATTCCAGGATCGAGTTCCGGCGCTCGTCGAGTTCGCGCAGGTAGTGCAGCCGCTCCTCCAGTTGCCGCAGCTGCGCGTCGTCGAGCCCGCCGGTCACCTCCTTGCGGTAGCGGGCGATGAACGGCACGGTCGACCCGCCGTCGAGCAGCTCTACGGCGGCACGGACCTGTTCGTCACGGACCGAGAGCTCCTCGGCGATCCGCCTGCCGACACTGGCCAGGCGCACCTTTCCAGGGGCGGCGGCTTCCGTGCCGGTGGTTGCTTCGGTGCTGACGGGTTCGGAGGCTGTCGTCACGCTGGCTGACACTACCGTCGGCCTCCGACAGCGGACCAGGTGGAGCGCCCGGTGCGCACGCAGCCGCACCCGGTGCCGGCGCGCCGCGAACGGAAATGACCGAAAACCGGCTGGCCACAGCCTCGCCGACCTCGTGACTGCGAACGAACTGGGCAACCCCGGCGACCACACATCCGCACCCCGTATGGGCGCGTCGGCCACGTCCTGCACGCGATGCGGCGACACGGCGAATGCGACGCCTCGACCGGTGAAGTCCTGTCGCGCAGAGTTTTCGGCTACTCCGGCGGCAGCAGATCCGGGCGGCGCTCCCGGGTGCGCCGCAGTGACTGTTCACGGCGCCACGCGTCGATGCGCGCGTGATTGCCCGACAGCAGAATCTCGGGCACATCGAGTCCGCGCCAGCTCACCGGCCGGGTGTAGCTGGGACCTTCGAGCAGCCCGTCGGAGAACGAATCCTGTTGGTGGGAGGCCTGATTGCCCAGGACGCCGGGGATCAGGCGCACCACCGCCTCGGCCATCACCAGCACGGCGGCTTCCCCGCCGATCAGGACGTAGTCGCCGATGCTGACCTCTTCCACCCGGACCCGGCGGGCGGCATCGTCGAAGACGCGCTGATCGATCCCCTCGTAGCGGCCGCAGGCGAAGACCAGATGCGATTCGGCGGACCAGCGCTGGGCGGTTTCCTGGGTGAACGGCACTCCGGCCGGGGTCGGCACGACGAGCAACGCCTCGTCCGGGCACACCTCGTCGAGCGCGTCACCCCAGACGACGGGTTTCATGACCATGCCCGGCCCGCCCCCGTAGGGAGCGTCGTCGACCGACTGGTGCACGTCGTGGGTCCAGCGCCGCAGATTGTGCACGCCGAGCTCGACGATGCCCTTCTCGATCGCCTTGCCCAGCAACGCCGTCCGCAGCGGCTCGAGATATTCGGGGAAGATGGTGACGACGTCGATGCGCAGAGCTGACGAGCGCTGCGCGGGATCGTCGGCTCCGGTGCCCATCGCTACTCCTCGTCCAGCAGGCCTTCGGGTGGGTCGATCACGATCAGGCCCTCGGCGACCGACACGGTCGGCACGATCGCGGTCACGAAGGGCACCAGGATTTCCCGGCCGGCACGCCCGCCGGCGCCCGCACCGGCCCGGATCGACAGCAGTTCGCCCGCGGCCGAATG
This sequence comes from Nocardia sp. 852002-20019_SCH5090214, assembly GCF_001665865.1. NCBI lineage: Bacteria > Bacillati > Actinomycetota > Actinomycetes > Mycobacteriales > Nocardiaceae > Nocardia > Nocardia sp. 852002-20019_SCH5090214. The sequence continues at coordinate 11,899 of NZ_LZMK01000091.1, forward strand.
CAGGACCTCGTTCACGGTGCCGATCTCGGTGCCGTCCGCGAGCCGAACGCTCAGACCTTCGAGTTCGTGGTCGTAGAACTCGTCGGGATCCTCCGACGGCGGGAGTTCCGCGGTATCGACGAGAAACAGAGTGCCGCGCAACGCATCCGCGGCGGTACGGTCGCCGACACCCTCGAGACGAACGAGAAGCCGGCCCGAATGCTCTCGGGCCGACTCCACCGTGAATATGTCCACCGCTTCGCTTCTCGGCGCCCGGCCACGCAGGCGGGCGCCGGGAGCGAAGCGGAGTTCGGGTTCGTCGGTACGTACCTCGACCACGAGTTCGCCGCGCACACCGTGCGATTTGGCGACCCGCCCGACTACCAGTTCCATCTACTGATCGGTATCGACCACGTCGACCCGGATACCGCGGCCACCGATGCCGGCGACCAGGGTGCGCAGCGCGGTCGCGGTACGACCGCCGCGGCCGATCACCTTGCCCAGATCATCGGGGTGGACGTGGACCTCGACGGTGCGTCCACGCCGGCTGGTGATCAGATCGACGCGCACGTCGTCCGGATTGGCGACGATGCCGCGCACCAGGTGCTCGACGGCATCGGCGACGACCGCACTCATTACTCGGCAGCCTCGGTCGCGGCCTCGGCCTCACCCTCGGCGGCCTTGGACTTCTTCTTCTTGGGGGTGACGGCCTCGGCGACCGGCTCGCTGTCGGCGGCGGCCAGGGCAGCGTTGAACAGGTCCAGCTTGCTCGGCTTGGCGGCCTTGACCTTCAGGGTGCCCTCGGCGCCCGGCAGGCCCTTGAACTTCTGCCAGTCGCCGGTGATCTCCAGCAGACGCTTGACCGGCTCGGTCGGCTGCGCGCCGACGCCCAGCCAGTACTGCACGCGCTCGGAGTCGACCTCGATCAGCGAGGGCTCTTCCTTCGGGTGGTACTTGCCGACATTCTCGATGGCGCGGCCGTCGCGGCGGGTGCGCGCATCGGCGACGACGATGCGGTACTGGGGGTTGCGGATCTTGCCCAGACGGGTCAGCTTGATCTTGACAGCCATGGCTGTATCAATGCCTTTCGATGGCGGCCGCCCGAGGGCAGCCTGAGTGGTCACGGCGCAATTCAGCAGCCCGCACGGGGTGCGGACCCGGTTTTGCGTTGAGTGTGTGACCGCCGCGCGGTACGTAACCGGAGACGGGCTGACACTGTCCCCGAATACGGAACCGCGAGCGAGTCGCGGTCGTCGACGAGGACGGTCGTTCATTGTGCCAGACGCGCCCGCGCCCGGAGAAATCGCCCCGCATCGAGCGGGCCGTTTCCCCGAGCACGCGCAGGTCGGTGACCAGCGCCGTTGCCGCGCAGTTCGTCGCCCCGACGGCCCTAGCGGTGTCCGGTGACCGGATCCCGGCCCGGGTACACCCGCCCGCGCAGGACGACGTAGGCCGGGGCGTCGAGCGCATCGCGACTCGACCGCGGATCGGTGCGGTAGACGACGAAATCGGCCGGTGCGCCGTCCTCGATACCCGGTCGGCCGAGCCACTCCCGGGCCCGCCACGAGGCCGCGGCCAGCGCCTCGTGCCGCGACAGCCCGGCACCGGCCAGCGCGTCGATCTCGTCGGCGATGCGGCCGTGCCGGATCGAACCGCCGGCGTCGGTGCCGGTGTAGATCGGCACCCCCGCCGCGTGGGCGTCGGCGACGGTGTCGCGGACCCGGCGGTGCAGATCGCGCATATGGGCGGCGTAGACCGGAAATTTGGTCGCACTGTCGGCGATGTCGGGGAAGGTGTCGATATTCACCAGCGTGGGCACCAGAGCGGTGCCGTGTTCGGCCATCATCTCGATGGTGTCGTCGGTGAGTCCGGTGCCGTGCTCGAGGCAGTCGATTCCGGCGTTGATCAACCCTGGTAGCGCGTCTTCACCGAAGACGTGCGCGGTGACGCGGGCTCCCTCCCGGTGCGCGGCGTCGATGGCCTCCTTCAGGATCGCGTCGCTCCACAACGGCCGCAGATCACCGGCGGACCGATCGATCCAGTCGCCCACGATCTTGACCCAGCCGTCGCCGAAGCGGGCCTGTTCGGCAACGATATCGGGCAGGTCGCGCTCGTCGTCCAGTTCGATGCCCAGTTCGCGGATATACCGCTTGGGACGGGCGATGTGGCGGCCGGCCCGGATGATCTTCGGCAGTTCGTGATGATCGTCGATGAAGCGGGTGTCGATGGGGGATCCGGCATCGCGCAGCAGCAGCGCACCCGCGTCGCGTTCCACCTCCGCCTGCGCGATCGCGCCCTCGCGATCCTCGTGCCCGCCGCCGTAGCGAATGCCGACGTGGCAGTGCGCGTCGACCAGCCCCGGCACGATCCACCCTGTGTCACACACGGTTTCGGCGTCACGCACCGGTTCGAAGGAGATCAGCCCGTCGCGGACCCACAGATCGCGCACCTCGTCGCCGGGAAGGACCACCCCACGCAGATGCATCCGCATATCGCTCCTCACCACATCGCCGGAAGCCGATCGCCGCCCGACCCCAACCTACCGGGACTTCCGCGGCGAGGCCGGTCGGCGATAGTCGTCACCTCATTCGCCGACGGGGCGGGCCGCGCGCAGCAGGATGTCGGCGACGGCTCGCGCCTGTCGCGCCACCTCGGGGTCGTCGTGCATCGCGGCCGTGACCATCGCGCCGTTGGCGATGATCAGCAACTGGTCGGCCACGGATTCGGGCAGCGCACACTCGGTCACGAGATCAGCCAGATAGTCACGCACCGCACGCTTGTGCCGGGCGGCGATCCGGCCGACCTCATCGGATGTGCCGCCCAGTTCCCCCACCGTATTGATGAACAGGCAGCCGCGGAAATCGGGCCCGCTGAACCACTCGTACAGGAAGTCGAACACCGCGAGCACCCGCTCCCGGGGAGTGCTCGCGTTGTCGTCGACGTACCGCGCGAGCGCGGTGCGCACGTCGTTGTCGCGCCGCGTCAAGACCGCGTGCACGAGATCGGACTTCGAGGGAAAGTCGCGGTAGAGCCGTTTCAGCGGCACATCCGCGGCATCTCGGATCGCGTCCATACCGACGCCCTGAATTCCGCGTTCGTTGAACAGCCGGTCGGCCGCGTCGAGGACCCGCGCGGCATCCGCTTCACCCTGCACAACCGTCTCCCTTGCGTGAGAACCATCGTTCTCCTATGCTACCGGAGTCCGCCGAGAACGCTCGTTCTCCCAATGACGGATCTTCCGATCGAAAGGAATCACCATGTCCGCCTTCGCCACCCGACAGCACACGACCACGGTCCGTGGACTCGAGGTGTTCTATCGGGAAGCCGGAAATCCGGACCGTCCGACCCTCGTGCTGCTGCACGGCTTCCCGTCCAGCTCGCACATGTTCCGCCACCTCATGTCCGAGCTGTCCGACGAGTTCCACCTCGTGGCGCCGGACTTCATCGGGTTCGGCAACTCGGCCGCGCCGGGCGTCGACGAATTCGACTACAGCTTCGACCAGCTCGCCGACATCACCGAAGAGCTACTCGATCAGCTGGGCGTGCGGCGCTTCTCGCTCTACATCCAGGATTACGGCGCCCCGATCGGGCTGCGGATCGCAAGCCGCAATCCAGAGCGGGTGACGGCGCTGATCTCGCAGAGCGGCAACGCGTACCTCGAAGGCTTCACCCCGTTCTGGGATGTCCTGTTCGCCCATGCGAAGGACCGGGCAGCCAACGAAGCGGCGGTCCGAGAACTGTTGGAGCCCAAGTGGACTCAATGGCAGTACACCCACGGCGTACCCGCCGACCGGATGGACCGGCTGGCTCCGGAAGCCTGGCAACTCGACCAGGCCAAGCTGGATCGGCCCGGCAACGACGCGATTCAGCTGCAGTTGTTCTGGGATTACCAGTTCAATCTGGACGGGTATCCCGCCTATCAGCAGTACTTCCGCACCCACCAGCCTCCGACCCTCATCACCTGGGGCCGTAACGACGAGGTGTTCGGTGCCGCCGGGGCAGAGGCCTACCTGCGTGATCTCCCGAATGCCGAGCTGCATCTGCTCGACGCCGGACATTTCGCACTGGAGACACACGGCGACGAGATAGCGGCATACATCCGCGACTTCCTCCGGCGCGCACTATGACATCCGGCTCGCCGCGGCGTCACGCCGCGGCGAGTGGAGCGGGTCGATAGGACTCAGTTCTTGGGGAACTTCAGCTTGGACAGGTCGAAACCCTCCAGGCCCGGCGGCAGTTCGTCCAGCCCCTTGGGCATATTGGACAGATCCGGCATCCCCGCGGCGGGCATCCCCGGCATTCCGCCCGGCATCCCCGGCATGCCCGGGAATCCTCCGCGCATGCCCTTCGGCGGAGTCGGGCCACGTCCGCCCTTCTTCCCCTTCTTCCCCTTCTTGCCCTTGGCGTTTCGCCGCGACCCCGGCAGGCCCATCTGCCGGCCCATCGCAGCCATCATCTTGCGGGCTTCGAAGAAGCGGTCGACCAGCTGGTTCACGTCGGAGACGGTGACGCCGGAACCGTTGGCGATGCGCAGGCGGCGAGAGGCGTTGATGATCTTGGGGTTGGCCCGCTCGGCGGGGGTCATACCGCGGATGATGGCCTGCACCCGGTCGAGCTGTTTGTCGTCGACCTGGGCCAGCACATCCTTCATCTGGCCGGCGCCCGGCAGCATGCCGAGCAGGTTGCCGATCGGGCCCATCTTGCGGATGGCCAGCATCTGGTCGAGGAAGTCCTCGAGGGTGAGCTCGCCGGAGCCGATCTTGCGGGCGGCCTCCTCGGCCTGCTGCTGGTCGTAGACCTGTTCGGCCTGTTCGATCAGGGTGAGCAGATCGCCCATGCCGAGAATGCGGCTCGACATGCGGTCGGGGTGGAAGACGTCGAAGTCCTCGAGCTTCTCACCGGTCGAGGCGAACAGGATCGGGACGCCGGTGACCTCGCGGACCGACAGCGCGGCGCCACCGCGGGCGTCACCGTCGAGCTTGGTGAGCACGACACCGGTGAAACCGACACCGTCGCGGAAGGCCTCCGCCGTGCTGACCGCGTCCTGGCCGATCATGGCGTCGAGGACGAACAGCGTCTCGTCCGGGTGCACCGCGTCGCGAATGCCGGCGGCCTGGCGCATCAACTCCTCGTCGATACCGAGGCGGCCCGCGGTGTCGACGATGACGATGTCGTAGTGCTTCTGCTTCGCTTCCTCGACACCGGCCTCGGCGACGCGGATCGGGTCGGCGGCGGTGACGCCCAGGGCGTTGTCGCCGCCACCGATCGAGGTGCCCGGATGCGGGGCGAACACCGGCACACCGGCTCGTTCGCCGACCACCTGCAGCTGGGTGACGGCACCCGGCCGCTGCAGGTCACAGGCCACCAGCAAAGGCGTATGCCCTTGGCCCTTCAGCCATTTCGCGAGCTTGCCCGCGAGTGTGGTCTTACCGGCACCCTGCAGACCGGCGAGCATGACGACCGTGGGCGGGTTCTTCGCGAACTGCAGGCGCCGGGTCTCGCCACCGAGGATGCCGATCAATTCCTCGTTGACGATCTTCACGACCTGCTGCGCGGGGTTCAGCGCGGCCGACACCTCGGCGCCCTTGGCGCGTTCCTTGACGCGGGCGATGAACTCCCGCACCACCGGCAGCGCCACGTCCGCCTCGAGCAGGGCGAGCCGGATCTCGCGCGCGGTCGCGTCGATATCGGCCGGTGACAGACGCCCCTTGCCACGCAGATCCTTCAGGGCACCGGTCAACCGGTCGGAAAGGGATTCGAACACCGATCGCGCTCCTGGTCTCGTCGAGGGACGTCACTCGGGTTACCAGGGTACGGGCAACTCCGCGATCGGTGGATTCGCCCTAGTCGAAGCCCCGCCGCCGGCCGGGCGGCGGGCTCGTCACCGGCCTGCGGTCAGGACAGCGCGCTGTGCCGCGGCCGCGGGGCCCGGCTGAAGTCGTGCTGTTCGTAGGCCACCAGATAGACGGCCTCGCGGCCGGTCAGACCCAGTGGCAGTGCCATGGCGTCCAGGGTCGCCCAGTCGGCGTCACCGGGTGCACCGTCGACGAGCGCGCCGGCCAGCTTCATGGCCGCCACCGCCTGCCCGCCGGTCAGCGTGCGGCCCGGAAGCCAGGACACCACCCAGTGGTCGCCGCCGACACAGCGAGCGATGTGGTGGGTCGAATCGCTGGTGATCATGGATGAGGACACGACTTCGTTTGCCATCGACCTGCTCCCCTCAACGCACCCAACTCGCCGGACAGGTACAGCAACAGCTCGAACAGCTTGCGATCACGATCAACTTCACGATCTACACCAGATCGTAGAGTGGCGGACATCACATCCAGCAGAGGTTGCCGCAACGATCTGGTTACCGCGTTACGGACCAAACGACCAGGTTGCCCCGATAACCGGGCGAAGGTTGGTAAACCTAACCGGCACCCGTGGCGGTGTCCGTTTCGCTCGGTTTCTTCGGCTCCTGATGCGGGACGACCCCCAGCAGTGCCGCCTCGATGGCACGGCGGCGCTGCGGGGTGTCGTCCTCGCCCAGACCGAGGCCGAACGAGTCGACCACCACCGAGCCCATCGTGTCGGCCTTCGCCCACCGCACATCCGCGCCCTGGGCGGCCAATGCCGCGGCCAACCGGCTGAGCAGGCCGATGCGGTCCTCGGCACGCAGTTCGAGCACCAACTCACCGGGCCGGTCGACCTCGATCCAGATCACCCTCGGCTCGGCCTGGGCGTACGGACTGGTTCGAGCCGCCGCGTCGCGCTCCTTGTCCGCGAGCACGGAGGCCAGCTTCAGATCGCCGTTGATCGCGCGGATCAGCTCCTGGCGCAGCAGTCCGGCGTCGGGCGGATTGCCGAAGGTCGGTGTCACCACGAAGGTGTCGATCGCGGTGTCACCCGAGGCCGCCAGCGTCGCGGACAGCACCCGCAGGGAATGCAGGGCGAGCACCCCGGCCGCCTCCGAGAGCAGGCCGGGAGTATCGGGGGCGACGACCGTCACGTGGTGAATGTAGCGTCCGTCGCCGGGAGTCAGTTCCACGTGCACACCACCGGCCGCGGCCCTGTCCAGCACGGCCGCGTCGACCACCGCCGGCGTCGGCGAAACCCGTTGTGGTGCGGGCTCTCCCGCCATCGCGGCATGGCCGCGGCGCACCAGTTCCGCGATCAGGGAGGCCTTCCACTCCCCCCACACGCCCGGGCCGGTCGCCAGCGAATCGGCCTCGGCGAGGGTGTGCAACAGCTCCAGCAACTGCCGGTCACCGCCCAGCGCCTCGACCACACCGGCGGCGGTCGCCGGATCGTCGAGATCGCGCCGGGTCGCGGTCTGCGGCAACAGCAGATGATGCCGCACGATCGTCGCCAGGCTGTGGACATCGTCGGGCCACAGGCCCAGCCGCTGACCGATCCGATCGGCCAGTTCGGCACCCACCACACTGTGATCCTCGGTGCGGCCCTTGCCGATATCGTGCAGCAACGCTCCGAGCAGCAGCAGGTCCGGCCGGGCGACCCGGGTGCTCAGCGCACCGGCGTAGGCGACGGTCTCGACCAGGTGGCGGTCGACGGTCCAGGTGTGCACGGCATCGCGGGGCGGCAGATCGCGCACTGCCCCCCATTCCGGAAACAGCCTGCCCCACAAGCCGGTTCGATCCAGGGCCTCGACCGCGTCGATGGTGCCTCGGCCGGCGCCGAGCAGCACCAGCAGATCGTTGAGCGCCTCCCGCGGCCACGGCTCGCGCAGTTCGGGGGCATCCTCGGAGAGGCGGTTGAGGGTGGTCGCCGACATCGGCAGGCCGGTGCGCGCCGAGGCGGCGGCGACCCGCAGGATCAGGCCGGGATCGCGCTGCGGCCGGGCGTCGCGGGCCAGCACCACCTCACCGGCATGTTCGACCACGCCCTCGTCGAGCGGGCGGCGCACGGGCAGGCGCCGCAATCGGGCCAGACCGCGGCGCGGCAGCGCGTTGGCCGCGGTGCGCAGGCCGACGTCGACCGAATAGACGACCGTGCGCGCCGCATCGCTGAGCGTGCGCGCCAGATCGAATCGATCGCCGATGCGCAGGGCGGCGCCGATTTCGTCCGCGTCCTGGGCGCGCAGCTGATCACGGGAACGCCCGGCCACCCGGTGCAGTTCGGTACGCACGTCGAGCAACCGGCGATGGGCGGCCTCGAGACCACCGCCGGGAACGTCGGGTCCCAGGCCGGGCATGGCGTCGGTCAGCTGGGCGATGGCCAGCGCGTCGAGCAGCTGGATATCGCGCAAACCGCCGCGCCCATTCTTGAGGTCCGGTTCGGCCCGGTGCGCGATCTCACCGTTGCGCTTCCACCGCGCCTGCGTCTGCTCCACCAATTCGCCGAAGCGGGAACGGATTCCGGTCCGCCATTCGCGGCGCACGCCACCGATGAGCAGATTGCTCAACTCCGCGTCGCCGACGATGTGGCGGGCATCGAGCATGCCCAGCGCGGCGGTGAGATCGTCGGCAGCCACCCGCAGCGCCTGCGGCACGGTCCGCACGCTGTGGTCGAGCTTGATGTGGGCGTCCCACAGCGGATACCAGAGCCGGTCGGCCACCTCGGCGACCCGCGCCGGGTCCACGTCGTCGTGCAGCAGCATCAGATCCAGATCGGAATACGGCAGCATCTCGCGCCGTCCCAGTCCGCCGACCGCCACCACGGCCAGCCCGCTGTCGGCGGTGATGCCCAGCTCCGCGCCCTTCGTGGTCAACCACAGCTCGTGCAGGTCGACCAGCGCCTGCCGCAGCGCCTCGGCGCTCAGCCTGGGCCGCCGGGCATCACCACCGTCGAGCAGTTGATCTCGTGCGGCCACCAGATCCTTGGCGCCCTGGGACAATTCGTCTGCACTCATACCCGCAACCACCACCCGTTCATGCGGGCAGCCCCGTCCCCGGCCGGTGCCAGGGAGCGGGGCTGCCCGAATCGTTCATCTCCTATAGTGCGTCGGCACCGCGTTCACCGGTTCGGACCCGGATCACCGATTCGACGGGGGTCACCCAGACCTTGCCGTCACCGATCTTTCCGGTGCGCGCGGCCTCGACGATCACCTCGACGACCTTCTCGACCGAGGCGTCGTCCACGACGACCTCGACCCGGACCTTCGGCACGAAATCGACCGAGTACTCCGCGCCGCGGTAAACCTCGGTGTGCCCCTTCTGGCGGCCGTACCCCTGGACTTCGCTGACCGTCATTCCCAGCACACCGGCCTGCTCGAGCCCGGACTTGACGTCCTCGAGTGTGAACGGTTTGACGATTGCAGTGATCAGTTTCATTGCGTCATGCCTCCTTGACGGCGGTACGTGCCGTGCCACCCACAGCAGCGAAATCGTATGACGTCTCCGCGTGCTCCGACTCGTCCATACCCTTGAACTCGTCTTCCTCGGAAGCACGAATGCCGATCGTGTACTTGATGATCAGACCCAGAATCAGCGAGACGACGAAGGAGAACGCCAGCACGGTGAAGGCACCGACGGCCTGCTTGCCGAGCTGGTCGAAACCACCGCCGTAGAACAAGCCCTTCGCGCCGCCGGAGGCCGCGCCCGATTCCGGGGCGAGGAACAGACCGATCAGCAGCGTACCGACCACACCGCCGACCAGGTGCACACCGACCACGTCGAGCGAGTCGTCGAAGCCGAGCTTGAACTTCAGGCCGACCGCCAGCGCGCACAGCACACCGGCCACCGCGCCGATCACCAGCGCGCCCAGCACGTTCACAGACGAGCAGGACGGGGTGATCGCGACCAGACCCGCGACGATGCCCGAGGCGGCGCCGAGGCTGGTGGGCTTGCCGTCGCGGAACTTCTCCACGACCAGCCAGCCGAGCATCGCGGCGCAGGTGGCGAAGGTAGTGGTCAGGAAGGTGGAACCGGCCAGGCCGTTGGAGCTCACCGAGGAACCGGCGTTGAAGCCGAACCAGCCGAACCACAGCAGACCGGCGCCGAGCATGACGAAGGGCAGGTTGTGCGGGCGCATCGGCGTCTTCGGCCAGCCCTTGCGCTTGCCGAGCACCAGGCACAGCGCCAGGCCCGCGGCACCGGCGTTGATGTGCACCGCGGTACCACCGGCGAAGTCGATGGCCTGCAGCTTGTTCGCGATCCAGCCGCCGTGGTGGACGATGTTGCCCGCGGCGTCCTTGACGTCGAAGTCGAAGACCCAGTGCGCGACCGGGAAGTAGACGATGGTCGACCACGCGATCGCGAAGACCACCCACGCGCGGAACTTCATGCGGTCGGCGACCGCACCCGAGATCAGGGCCACGGTGATGATGGCGAACATCAGCTGGAAGGCCACGAACACCGTCATCGGGATGGTGCCGGCCAGCGGAATGTTCACCTGATCCACCGCGGACGCACCGGTCGACGGGTCGGCCGGGCTGGCCTTGACGGCGTTGGTGCCGATCAGGCCCTTGAGCCCGAAGAACTGGGCAGGGTTGCCGATCAGGCCTAGTTTGTTGTCACCGAATGCCTCGGAAAAGCCGTAGAGCGACCACAGCACGCCGACGATGCCCATCGCGCTGATGCTCATCATGATCATGTTGAGCACGTTCTTCGACCGGACCATGCCGCCGTAGAAGAACGCCAGTCCAGGGGTCATCAACAAAACGAGCGCGGAGCTCGCCAGCATCCACGCGGTGTCGCCGGTGTCGGGCACACCGAGCAAGGGATACGCCACCTTGTTCCTCCTCATCTCGGGCCCGGCCGAACTGCGGCAAACGAGCCTGCACAGAAGGGTCGCGATCGGGTGTTTCATCCGTGCCGCCGCGATGTTTCGCATGCGTGAACGGATCAGCTTCCCGTGTTGCTACCAGGTTTCGGCGCGCACACAGCGCATGTCGGCGCACTGTGAGGACCGTGTCGAAATGAGGAGGAACTGCCGTTTTGCTTCTCGCCGCTACCCGAGGAGGGCGTCGACGAATGCGGACGGTTCGAAGGGGGCCAGATCGTCGGCGCCCTCGCCGAGGCCGACCAGTTTCACCGGCACACCGAGCTCGTGCTGCACCTGGAAGACGATGCCGCCCTTGGCGGTGCCGTCGAGTTTGGTGAGCACCACGCCGGTGATGTCGACGACCTCGGCGAAGACCCGGGCCTGGGTGAGCCCGTTCTGCCCGACGGTCGCGTCGAGCACGAGCAGGACCTCGTCGACGGCGGCCTTCTTCTCCACCACGCGCTTGACCTTGCCCAGCTCGTCCATCAGACCGGTCTTGGTGTGCAGCCGGCCCGCGGTGTCGACCAGGACCGCGTCGACTCCCTCCTCGATGCCGGCGCTGACCGCGTCGAAGGCCACCGATGCCGGATCCGCGCCCTCGCGGCCGCGCACGGTGTCGGCGCCGACCCGTTCGCCCCAGGTCTGGAGCTGGTCGGCGGCGGCGGCGCGGAAGGTGTCGGCGGCGCCGAGCAGCACGCGACGGCCGTCGGCGACGAGCACGCGCGCCAATTTGCCGGTGGTGGTGGTCTTACCGGTGCCGTTCACGCCGACGACCAGCAGAATCGACGGGTGGTCGGCATGCGGCAGCGCCCGGATCGAACGATCCAGGTCCGGGCGCAGGGCCTCGATCAGCACATCCCGCAGCACCTGCCGGGCCTGTTCGGAGGTGCGCACGCTGCGCGCGGCCAACTCCTCGCGCAGTCGCTCGACCACGGTCGTCGTGACCGAGGTGCCGAGGTCGGCCATGACCAGGGTGTCCTCGATCTCTTCCCACGAGTCCTCGTCGAGGTCGCCACCGCCGAGCAGACCGAGCAGACTCTTGCCGACCGCGTTCTGCGACCGTGACAGCCGCCCGCGCAGGCGGGTGAGGCGCCCGGCGGTGGGTTCGATCTCCTCGACCGCGGCGGGCTCGGGCACCGGGGCCGTGGGTGTCGGTGCGGTGGGCGTCGGCGCGGTCGGGGCGGGTGCGGTCGGGGCCGAATCCGCCGGAGCGGTCTCGGGCGGCTCGACGGGGGCGGGCGCGATCGTGGCGGCGCCGTCGGTCGAGGGCGGCGCGGCGGGAGCTTCGGCCGGGGCTTCCACCGGGGCCGCCTCGGCCGGTGCTTCGGGCGCGGCCACGCCGTCGCCGGGTGTTTCCGTCGTTTCCGGCTCGACGGTCGGCGCGGTCGCGCTCGCCCCGTCCGCCGGGCGGTCGGCAAGGGTCTCCGGTTCGGGCAACCGCACGTCGGTGATGGTCCGGCGCACCGAGTCGCGCGGGATGGCGGCGTCGTCGCCGACATGCGGCTGACCTTCGTCGTCGGTGCGTTCGATCGGGACCGGTTCGGGGCGCGGTGGCGTCAGTGTGCCCGAGCCCGCGCCGCTCTGACTGAAATTGAAGCCACCGGCTGCGGTATAGCCACCCGACCGGTCGGTCAGCTGCTTGTCCTGTTCCTCCGCCGGGGTGATGCTCACTCGGCGGCGCTTGTACAGGACGAATCCGGCAACGAACGCCACCAGTAGTACGGCGACGATCGCGGCGATCAGAATCCAGGCTTGCGCAGTCACGGCTCCCATCCTGTCAGAACCCGCGAACGCCCCCGCGTGGCGGCAGGCAGGTGTTGCGCCCGCGGCGGTACGGGTGATTCGTCACTCTCCGCGCAACGATCCGCGAACCCCCGACACGCCGACGACGTCGGACGATAGGGCGTCCGGCCACGCATCACCGGCAACCGTCCGGATACCAACCGCCCAAGGCGCGGCGAATCCGACACAGAGACAATAGGATCGGCTCGTGACCGATCGAAATGTGCTTGGGGGACCGCTGGAGGAGTGTGGCACCGATCCTCTCACCGGCTTCTACCGGGACGGCTGCTGCAGCACCGGCCCCGAGGATCTGGGTAGCCACACCGTCTGCACCGTCGTGACCCAGGAGTTCCTGGAGCATCAGAAATCGATCGGCAACGATCTGCTCACCCCACGTCCGGAGAACAACTTCCCCGGACTGCAACCCGGCGACCGCTGGTGTGTGGTCGCGGTCCGGTGGCTGCACGCCCACGAGGACGGGGTGGCCGCGCCGGTCGTTCTGGCCGCGACCCACGAGAACGCGCTCGAGGTCGTGCCGATGGAAACCTTGCGCAAATACGCCGTCGACGTCCCCGACGACGTCAGCGATCTGCTGTGATCGCTCACCGGCCCGTCGATCGAGCCTGAGCATCGCGCTCCCGGCGACCGGGAGGTTCGGCGCACGGCGCGATGGTCAGGCGGCCGCGAACAGGCGGACCGCGGTATTGCGCAGCCCGATGGCCGGACGCGATCCCGGCACCATCAGCGCCGAAGCGAATCGAACCCCTCGATGTGCCGCGCCGATCCGATCGCGATGCCGCTGCTCGTAGCGTCCCCATGCCGCGGCCGGGTCGTGCGGCGCTGTCGCGAGCTCCTCGGCCAGGGTGTGCGCACCCGCGATGGCCAGGCTCGATCCGTCGCCGAACAGCGACAGGCATGAGGCCGCGTCTCCCACGAGGGCGACCCGGCCCCGGGACCAGCGCGGCAGCGATACCTTGCTGACGGCGTCGAAGTAGAGGTCACCGCCGGCGCGCACCTCGTCGAGCACATCCTCGAACGGTCCCATCCGCCCCGCGAATTCCGCGACCAGCAATCGACGCTGCGCCTCGCTGTCGCGGTGGTCCAGACCGGCCACCGGCGCCCGCCGGAACATGAAGGCCGCGATCGGACGGCCGCCCGCGGGATGGACCGATATCGATCGGCCCGGCGAGTTGTACATGACCACCTCGTGCTCGCTCGCGGACCGCGTGACGGGGACAGTGGCGATGTAGATCCCCATGTGCCGCACGAATTCCCGGTCGTCGCCGAAGGTCAGCCGCCGAACCGCCGAATGCAGTCCGTCGGCGCCGAGCACGTAGTCGTAGTGCGCTCGCTCCCCCGATTCGAAGCCGACGGTAACCCCCGCGCCGGACTGCTCGATCTCGGAAATACCGTCGCCCCACCGCATCCGGACGCGGTCGCCGGAGGCGGCGGCGAGAATGGTGGCCAGATCCGCGCGGGCGAGCTCCACGTCACCGCGGTCTCGATCGCCCACCCGCATGGATGCGCGGCGCCGGCCGCGCGCGTCGACGAACCGTAGCCGGTCCACATCCGTTGCGGCCGCGCGCAATTCGGGCAGGACGCCCATAGCGGTCACCACGTCGAGCGCCGGTCCGCGCACATCGACCGGATTACCGCTGGACCGCGATCCGGCGGCCCGCTCGACGACGGTCACCTCGAATCCGTATCGGCTCAGCCAGTAGGCCAGCGTCGATCCCGCGATTCCGGCTCCGGAAACGAGCACCTCAACCATGTCGCCACCTCCCAAGTGGACGAATTTCGTCCGCTTAGGTAGATGGTAGATTAAGTGGACACAATTCGTCCACTTGTTGAGCACGACTGGAGCCGCCGATGGTCCTGGAACCGACCCACCCGGATTCCCTGCGCGCCGACGCTCGCAGCAATCGCGATCACATCCTGCTCGCCGCCGCGCAACGAGCCTTCGCCGAATCCGGAACGTCGGTGTCGCTGGCCGAGATCGCCCGCCGCGCGGGGCC
>NZ_LZMK01000092.1:0-1124 GCF_001665865.1 Nocardia sp. 852002-20019_SCH5090214
GATGATCTCGAAGCCGAGACCCGCACCCGGCTGTCCGTGGCCGATCGTGTCCTGCGGTCTATCGACTGCCCGGGCCGACACCACGGCCAACCGGCCGACGACTGCGAATACGCCCGTCCAAGCCTGGCCGCCTGAGCGAAGCTCGCAGGCCCCATCGGGCGCTCCCCGTTGCTCCTTGCTTGCCCTGTCCCTGTCTCTGTCCCGCGCCGGTCGACTCCCCAGTCGGCCGGCGCTTTTCTGTTGTGGAGGGTGTGTGCGTTCATGACCGATCCGATCCTGGGCCCGCCGTGCGCGGTCTGCGACGGCACGACATCCGATACGGAGCTGTGCATCGCGAATGCCGCTGTGTGCGAGTCGTGTTGGCAGCAACTGCCCCGATGCGACTACTGCCGCACCCCGTCACTGCGGCTGACTCATACCGCGGAGGAGGCGCAGTTATGTGCGCACTGCCTGACCGGGTGGGCGGGGTGTGTGTCGTGTCGACGGTTGACCGGCCCGCACTTGCGCACCGACACCGATCAACTCGTGTGCGCGCGGTGCGCGGGCGCGTTGTTCGCCGCGTGTTTCAGCTGCGGGCGGTTCAGTGCCGACAGCCACTACATCTCCGGCGGGCACCGCGCCTGCCCCCGCTGCGCCAGCCGCTTCCCCGCCTGCCCCGACTGCGGCACCCTTGTCCAACCCGGACACCGGTGCGAGGCCTGCGCCAACCGCGGGAAGGTGTGGAACTACACCTACCGCCCCGACCCCCGCTTCCACGGCACTGGACCGCTGTATCTGGGGCTGGAGTTGGAAATCATCGTCCCGGACAACCGTTTCGACACCTGCGCCGGACTCGCCACCGACCACCTCGGCGACCTCGGATATTTGAAACGGGATTCTTCCATCAGGCCGTCCGGGTTCGAGCTTGTGTCCCACCCGATGTCCTACCGGTACGCGATCGACGAGTTTCCCTGGCCGCTGCTCGAGCAGCTGCAACGGCTCGGGTGTGAGGCCGACGCGTCAGTGGGGCTGCACGTGCATGCCAGCCGGGCCGGGTTCGCCAACCCTGCGCATGTGTATCGGTGGCTGAAACTGTTGTACCGCAACGAAACCGCAGTCACACGGTTGGCGCGCCGGCGAATCGG
>NZ_LZMK01000093.1:0-521 GCF_001665865.1 Nocardia sp. 852002-20019_SCH5090214
TGAGCGAGCCTGGCGAGCGTTTGAGCAATGTCGGTGCCGGGCTGGCTGAAGGTGGCGTCGAAGTAGGCAAGCAGGTAAGCCCGTTGCAGGTCGATCGAACGGGCCGTGTCGATTGTGCCGACTGCTTCGGCCTTCTTGGCGGGCTCGAGCAGGCCGGCCGTGGTCAGTTGCGGCAGGATGATCTGCTGGTCGCACAGCGACATGTGCTGGGTTCCTGCGATGCGCAGGGGGATCTTCACCCCGGTGTTGGTTGCCCAGCGCGGTTCCCAGCCCGGATTGCCGAACCAGGGCGAGGTGTCGCTGGCCAGCATCAGCAGCGGCCGGTCGAGACCGTCCGCGGCGACAGAGCCCAGGATCGGGCCGTCCAGATCGACGCCGGCACGGACACGGTGGTCGTCGTGCATCGTTTGCACGGTTGTCGACCCGCCTAGCGAGTGACCGAACATTCCGACTTTCGACAGGTCGAGGTCCTCGGCGAGGTGCGGTGGGAGTCCAGCGCGTCCCGGCTGTTCGGTGGCAGC
>NZ_LZMK01000094.1:0-629 GCF_001665865.1 Nocardia sp. 852002-20019_SCH5090214
GTCCGGCGTCGACGTCGTCGACAATCGTGACGAGCTGGCTGCGCTCGATGTCGGCCAGGCCGTGCTGGAGTGTGGCGACCGCGACGATCTCGTCGCCCCGCTCGCGCAGCCGCTCGATGGTCGCGGCGGTTTCGTCACCGACACCCCAGGTCTCGGGACTTTCGTCGGAGAGGTCGTTCTCGGCGACGTAGTCCGCGATTGCTCGAATGTCTTCGACATCGCCTGCGAGAAGGAAGATCTCCTCGTTGATCTGCTCGCGGTTGGCGTAGCCGGGCCACAGTCGCGTACTGGGCTCGCGTCCGGCGCGGATCGCCTTACCGGCTTCACGGACCTGGGCCTGGTCGGCCGCGGTCATCACCGAGATCTCGGCGGCCATCTTCTGCGCGTTGACGTAGCCCTCGGCGAATCCGCCCAGCAGTTCCGGGATCCGGCCGCGCGCTTCTTCGCCCGGGTCGACCCACACCGGCGAGGCGAGAAGGTCGATGTCTCGGGTGTCTCCGGTGAGGTAGTCGACGACGAAGTCGATGCGGGCGCGGTCGTCTGTGGTGAGGCCGGCCGCATCCAGATCGGTGTCGAGCTGCGCGCTCTGATGCTCGCCAGACGACAACGCGTAGGTGGGGGCTTCCTTG